>DASCSU010000258.1:0-500 GCA_034399495.1 Candidatus Thalassarchaeaceae archaeon | reverse complement strand
AGTCAAAATGGGCAAAACCAACAGCAGCAAGGTCAAACTCAAAATGGACAACAAGGCCAACAAGGTGAACAATCTGATAATCAACAAGGGCAACAATTAGATAATCAACAACAACAAGGGGATAATGATAATGATGGGGATGGTATTCCCGACCCTCTTGATAATGATGACGATAACGATGGTATTCTTGATTGGCTCGATATCGATGAAAATTGTGATTTGGACGATGACAATGACCTACACCTACTCAACGGCTCTCTGTTCCGCGATGATGGACCCAACAGTTTGGACACAGATATCGATGGAGACGGCCTTTCCAACGACTTTGACTGGGACGATGACAACGACGGCATTTCGGATTATTATGATCCAGATGATGGGAATTGTGGCATAGTTGACTCTGACCAGACTGACCCATTCACCAGTTGGTCCTACTCTCATGGCGATGGTGACCCGATTGACGGCTCGGATGACGGCGCAATATACTCCGCTGATCTAGG
>DASCSU010000257.1:0-505 GCA_034399495.1 Candidatus Thalassarchaeaceae archaeon | reverse complement strand
GCAACCACAACCCAATGGCACCCAAAGTCTTGTGGTGTGATATGACCAAATTCCGTCCATCTTCATCTTCATCTATTCGAAGAACGGTTAGAGGAGATTCGTCAGGCAATAGGCGGTTTGCCGGTTGCCATTCACTCCAAGTTTCATCGAGGGGTTTTGACAATTCAACAGCCTTCTTGTCGATGTCTGCAATCCGTGCTGAGAATTCCCCACTTGCTGCATCATCGATTTCATTCAAACCATCAAGCAATTGCCGTAAATCATCGAAGTTCCCTTCTTCTCGATTGCTGATGGCAGTATTGGCGAGTAGGAGTAGTTCCGCAAGCATTTCGAGGCGCTCTTCCTGTCCGCTTTCAATCGCACATTCCATTGCTTCATCAAGTACTTCAATGGCCAATCCAGGACAATCTACGGTGAGTAACCCATTGCCAATACTTGTGAGAATATCTGTGGCTGCCGTTTTGTCTGATTGCACCAATGCTGCTGCTGATTTCATATGTGTAAT
>DASCSU010000256.1:0-507 GCA_034399495.1 Candidatus Thalassarchaeaceae archaeon | reverse complement strand
CAACACTAGCAGTGTGACGCTCTTCAGAATGGGCGGCTTTTCACTGTTCACAATCCCGCCCCGCAAAGAATCGACGCTTGGTCTAACCTATCAAACTCTTCCCCACGGGTCAGGCCCCTTTAGGGGCCGTGACCCGGGGTTGAAATCATGTGGTTGTGCGATCGTCATATCGGATAGGGGAGCCGCCATTACCACGTACCCCATCAACCATATCGTCGTCAATCTCGAACCAATCATTCAGCCAATCACCATCAGTATCGTAGTTGATTGGATCTGTACCATCAGCGATGTTGTCACCATCGATGTCGAGGTTCCACCAGCCCCACACATACTCACCTTGGCCGATGTTAGGGAATCGGTCAAAGGCACCCCAACGTCGCTCCCAATCGTCAGTCCAATCACCCCTGCAGATGGGGACATCGTCGGTCGGGTCGAGAATCATGTAATCGACATCGTTGTCGTAGAGAACGTGAGCATACAGGTCATCTGTTGTGTTGATTCTATACA
>DASCSU010000255.1:0-508 GCA_034399495.1 Candidatus Thalassarchaeaceae archaeon | reverse complement strand
AGGTCTTGCAATGACTCTGAATCGAATTATAGATCGAGACATTGATGCTGCTAATCCTCGAACAGAAAATCGCCATCTAGTATCTGGAGCGATGTCGATGAATACCGCTTGGACTCTTTCAGCAATCTTTCTCGGAATGCTATTATTTGGTGCATGGCAACTTAACGAAGTTGCACTGATGATGGCTTGGCTCCCAGTCCTAGTTTTCGTCATCTACCCCTACACAAAACGTCACACATGGTTGTGCCACTTTTGGCTAGGTCTTTGTCTCGCACTTGCACCAGCAGGAGCATGGATTGCTGTTGCAGCAGATGTACATGGATGGGCTGCAATCACAGACTTATACTGGTATCCTGTAATATTTTTCATATCATTAGGAGTGACATTTTGGATTGCTGCCTTTGACATCAATTACGCAAGAATGGATGTCGAAAGTGACCGAAAAAGTGGCATTCATTCATTCCCTTCTCGATTTAGTGAGGGCGCTACAACTAGGACTTCTGTACAA
>DASCSU010000254.1:0-509 GCA_034399495.1 Candidatus Thalassarchaeaceae archaeon | reverse complement strand
ATTGCTCAGGAATACAGGATTCCGAACATATGGCAGGGAGATCTTGATTCCGAAGTAGGAAAGACAATGATCAATTGTGATGCTGATGGCCCCCTCTCTCTGATGATAACGAAGATTTGGATGGATCCACATGCGGGTGAAGTAGCTGTTGGCAGGGTTTACTCCGGCACTATCAAGCAGGGTGAGACCGTATGGGCTAGTGGGGCTGGCAAGGCCGAGCGCGTACAGCAGGTCAGCATGATGGTTGGTGGAGATAGGATCCAGGTTCCCGGAGTATCAGCGGGCAATATTGCTGCATTGACTGGAGTCAGGAGCGCAGCGGCCGGTGTTACTATTACAAGGGAAAAGGATGACACGCCATTCGAGGCAATAAGGCACTATTCAGAACCCGTAGTTACCGTGGCGATTGAGCCTAAATCAATGAAGGATTTACCAAAATTCATTGGTGCATTACGAGGTCTTGCAAAAGCAGATGCATCTCTTTCAGTAGATACAAATCATGAGACGGG
>DASCSU010000253.1:0-509 GCA_034399495.1 Candidatus Thalassarchaeaceae archaeon | reverse complement strand
TCTACCTCATTACCTTCTAACACATTACCTTCATCATCTAATAATTCAGGTACTATTCCAAAGAACGGAAGCGTTGCTGAACCTGGTTTTGTGGTTGTAACACCAGGTAATGGTGTAATCAGTATACCTCCGGTTTCAGTTTGCCACCATGTATCTACAATTGGACATTTTCCTTTGCCGATGATGTTGTGGTACCACAGCCATTCAGGCTCTTTTATTGGTTCACCAACAGTCCCAAGTATCTTTAGACTGTCCAAATTGTATTTGTTTGGCCACTTGTCTCCTTCTTTCATGAGCGCTCTTAGGGCCGTTGGTGCAGTGTAAAATTTGTTAACTTTATGTTTCTCAATAATTTCCCAGAATCTTCCAAAATCAGGGTAATTTGGAACTCCTTCAAACATCATTGTGACTGCACGATTTGCCATTGGCCCATAAATTATGTATGAGTGACCTGTAATCCATCCAATATCAGCAGTACACCAGTAGATTTCATCAGGATGATAATCAAA
>DASCSU010000252.1:0-513 GCA_034399495.1 Candidatus Thalassarchaeaceae archaeon | reverse complement strand
GCCACCAAAGTCTAAATTGAGAGTTGTAGAACCTGAAGATCCAATATATGATACACAGGAACTGTATGAAATAATCCCACATGACTCAAGATTACCTTATGATGTCAGAGAAGTTATAGCTAGATTAGTGGATGGTTCCAAATTTCATGAGTTCAAATCAAATTATGGGAAAACAATAGTGTGTGGTTTTGCAAAGATTATGGGTTTTCCAGTAGGTATTATAGCCAATAATGGTGTTCTTTTCTCTGAATCCTCACTTAAAGCAACTCACTTCATTGAAATGTGTTGTCAACGGAAGACTCCACTAGTTTTTTTGCAGAATATAGTTGGTTTTATGGTTGGCAAGGATTATGAGTCTGGTGGAATAGCAAAAGATGGTGCAAAGATGGTTATGGCTGTATCTAATGCCAAAGTTCCTAAATTTACAGTAGTGATTGGTGGGTCATTCGGTGCAGGCAATTATGGAATGTGTGGCCGCGCATATCAGCCACGACAACTTTGGATGTGGCCAAA
>DASCSU010000251.1:0-515 GCA_034399495.1 Candidatus Thalassarchaeaceae archaeon | reverse complement strand
GCTGGCGTACCGGGGGTTCTTGACCCTCCTTCCTTCACTGATGCAACCGATTCGCTTCTTGAAACTGCAGAGCGTCAGCAGGCAAGTGGCGCGGTGGGTCTGCTGTTGCTTGCTGACGGCACTAGGTACGAGGGAAGGCTGTTCGGGTCCGAAGGTATAGCACAAGGAGAACTAGTGTTCACAACTGGGATGTGCGGCTACCAAGAGAGCTTGACTGACCCATCCTTTGCAGGACAGGTCTTGACCTTCACATGGCCACTCTTAGGCAACTACGGCATCTTGCCGGGAATCTCCGAATCTTCAGGTGTGCACCCACGTGGGGTCGTCTGTAGGCAGCTGATGAAGACCCCAGACCACCGAGACTCCGTCGGCAGTGTGCACGAGTTCCTCGCCGTTCATGGCGTGCCCGGAATCGAAGGAGTAGACACACGCGCGCTGACACGTAGGGTTCGCGAGCACGGCACCGTGCTGTGTGTATTCGGCCCCAAGGAACGCGCTACCGAGATGAAGAAGAT
>DASCSU010000250.1:0-515 GCA_034399495.1 Candidatus Thalassarchaeaceae archaeon | reverse complement strand
CGACTTCTGGAACTTTAATGCCTATTATGTAAGAAAATTTCATGAACAATATCAACCTTTAGTTTCACCAGAGGGAAACATTAATACAACGGAAATAAGGCCTCTTGAAGGATTCGTATTAGCTATAACTCCATTCAATTTCACTAGCATAGCAGCTAACCTCCCAAGTGCTCCAGCTATTGTTGGATGTACTGCCTTATGGAAACCAAGCCGCAATTCTTACCACTCGAATTATTTGTTAATGGAATTAATGATGGAAGCTGGATTACCTGCTGGAGTCATCAACTTCCTTCCTGGATCAGGTTCAGAAATAACTGAAGTTTGTTTGTCTAATCCTGATTTCGCAGGATTGCATTTTACTGGATCTACTGCAGTATTCCAGGGAATCTGGCAACGCATAGCTGAAGCTTTGCCGAATTTGAGAAGTTATCCACGAATTGTTGGTGAAACAGGTGGGAAAGATTTCATTGTAGCCCATCCTGATTGCGACAAAAAAGGACTTCTAGTTGCGCTTT
>DASCSU010000249.1:0-516 GCA_034399495.1 Candidatus Thalassarchaeaceae archaeon | reverse complement strand
TCCAGCAACTTCGTAACCATTGTCAATGTACTCCTGATACCAGTTTGTACCCGGAGGTCCCCCGAAGACCTGGTGTGGGTCAACGTTCCAGTCCTGCAATCCTTGGACCCAGTATATGCTGCCGTTGTATGTCCCAAGTGCCTTGTCGATGTGGCTGCGCTCATCGTAGTAATTGTCCATGTAGGGATCTGCTTCGCCCAACCCGTACCTTGTGGGGCCGGCGAGGAATCCTTCGATGACGTCTGCACACATGTTGTCGAGATCGTCATCGTCGTAATCGAGGATGCTGCCACCATAATTTGAGTGCATGACTTGGCTTCTTGCTTCAGCGCTGCCGTTCTTGTAGAGCAATGGGCCTAGCGCGGTGGTGCCTGAAATTGGTACAATAGTCTTCAGATGGGAGCTGCCTTGGGCTGCGGCTTCCCAAGCGGTTGCGCCTTCGTACGACTTGCCGTAAATGGCGACGTTGCCATTGCTCCAGTCCTGATTGCCCAACCACTCGACGGCGGTGTGGAT
>DASCSU010000248.1:0-520 GCA_034399495.1 Candidatus Thalassarchaeaceae archaeon | reverse complement strand
GTAAGCAGGACAGACATCTTGGCAACGCACACAAGTGGTGCACGCCCAACCATCAATCAATTGCCTCCAACTAAACTCCTCATAACTCGATACGCCAAAGGTTTCGATATCAAGATCCTCTAACGGAACAGCCTGCCCGCTCTCGTTCACCGCGAGCGGGCGCATCTTGGCCATCGGCTCAGTATCGTAGAAGAAGACGTTGGGAAAAGCCATCACCAAATGCATATGCTTGGATACAGGAATCAGCACGAAGAAGGTGCAAATCGCAACCATGTGCGCCCAATAAGCAGCTACTACGACGACATCAGCCAAGCCTAACCCAGCTACAAAGTGCCCAAGTGGCTCCCAGAAAGCCGAGGGTGATTCAGCCGACTCGACAACGAATGAAGTCGTCGTGATAGTCATAATCAACACAAGGATGAAATTTCCTTCAAGTTGTGATTTCCCCTTCAATTTCTCCGGAGTGAAGACGACTCGACGAAGTAGCGCAGCCGTACAACCAATCAGAGCTATGGTGTAA
>DASCSU010000247.1:0-521 GCA_034399495.1 Candidatus Thalassarchaeaceae archaeon | reverse complement strand
GGGTGGACAAGTGAAGATTTAACTAATTTACCTGAATATTTGCAGTCTTTGCCTAGGACAAAATACGAGAGAAAGGCATTGACTGAGGGAAGGCAGACAAGGGAATTATTTTTTCGCAAGGCCTGAAGATAGTTTTTCTAGAAGAGAGTTAAAGGCCTTTGCGCGATGGCTTATTAAGTTCTTTTTTTTCTGATCCATTTCAGCCATATGCAACAAGGATCCTTGGGGAATAAAAATAGGGTCATAACCAAACCCTTTATCTCCTTTTTTCTCTTCAGCTATTTTCCCCTCAATAGCTCCCTCGGAGCTAATTAGATTGTTTGTATTTCCTTGTATCAAAACCAAACAACACTTAAATCTTGCAGATCGATCTTTAGAAGAGGCCCCCCTTAACTCATCAAGCAATTTATCCATATTAGATTCATCTGTTGCTTCATTTGAAAATCTTGAAGAATGAACGCCAGGTTTCCCGTATAGAGCATCTACTTCCAAACCTGAATCATCTCCTAAACAAGTTTTTC
>DASCSU010000246.1:0-529 GCA_034399495.1 Candidatus Thalassarchaeaceae archaeon | reverse complement strand
ATCAAAATCTCCATCTGGATCTACTGGAAGTGGATCCCAGTTATCCGGAATTCCATCACCGTCTGTATCAGGATTAGTTGTATTGGTGGCTGGATCTGATGAAGCTTCTGTAGTATCATCGAGACCATCATTATCATCATCTGTATCGGCATTATTGCCAGTACCATCACCATCAGTATCAAACCATTCACTAACATCAAGTGGAAATACATCGCCTGCAATGCAAGATTCAGCCGTTCCTGAGCCATCACAATAGCCATCTCCATCGGTATCGGGATTCAATGGTTCGGTTCCATTAGCAATCTCATCTAAATCAAGTAAACCATCATTATCGTCGTCTAAATCTTCTACTAATGGTGGTTCTGAAGTAGAATCGCCAGTCAATGTGTCTGGCATTCCATCACCATCAGTATCAACTGAGGCTGCTGCATCAAACGGGAAAGCATCTGGACCTGCTGTACAAATACCACTTACTGCCGACGCACCATCACAAACGCCATCGCCGTCTGTATCGGGATATGGTACTGAT
>DASCSU010000245.1:0-533 GCA_034399495.1 Candidatus Thalassarchaeaceae archaeon | reverse complement strand
AATTGAACCGCAGGCTTCACCCCTTGTGGTGCTCCCCCGCCAATTCCTTTAAGTTTCATACTTGCGTACGTACTTCCCAGGCGGCAAACTTAACGGCTTCCCTGCGGCACTGCGCTAGCAACAAGCCAACGCATCACCGAGTTTGCATCGTTTACAGCTGGGACTACCCGGGTATCTAATCCGGTTTGCTCCCCCAGCTTTCATCCCTCACCGTCGAACGTGTTCTGGTAGACCGCCTTCGCCACAGGTGGTCATCAATAGATCAAAGAATTTTACCTCTTCCTATCGAGTACCGTCTACCTCTCCCACTCCCTAGTTCTGCAGTATTTTCGGCAGCCTATACGTTGAGCGCATAGATTTAACCGAAAACTTACAGAACCGGCTACGGATGCTTTAGGCCCAATAATCGTCCCGACCACTCGGGGAGCTGGTATTACCGCGGCGGCTGACACCAGACTTTCCCTCCCCTTATTCAATAAACTATTTACATTTACCAAAAGCTACATTCAGCATGTTGCACTCGGATTAACCTT
>DASCSU010000244.1:0-536 GCA_034399495.1 Candidatus Thalassarchaeaceae archaeon | reverse complement strand
AGCTCGAATAACCCGCTTTTGAACCTCACCACTAGAAGCGCCAGGATTGCGTTTTCGTTTTATACGCTCACTTTTTCCTTTGCGGCTCACGAACAGCCTAACACTTCCATTCCGGGATATTGGGCTTGAGATCCAAGCGCTTCCTCAATTCGGAGAAGTTGATTGTATTTTGCAATTCGATCAGTTCTAGAAGCCGAACCAGTTTTAATTTGACCGACACCCATAGCCACTGCAAAATCAGCAATTATTACATCTTCAGTTTCACCAGAGCGGTGGGAAATGACAGAGCCGTAATTGTTGGCCTTGGCCAATTCAATAGCTCGTATGGTTTCGGTAATCGTTCCGATTTGATTAAGTTTAATCAGAATTGCATTCATTGCGTTTTCATCTATCGCGCGTTTGAGGTGAGTGATATTTGTAACAGTGAGGTCATCCCCTACAATTTGAACACGGTTTCCTATCGCTTGGTTGAGTTGTTGCCATCCTTGCCAATCATTCTCATCCAGCCCATCTTCAACAGAAATAATCGGATATTG
>DASCSU010000243.1:0-540 GCA_034399495.1 Candidatus Thalassarchaeaceae archaeon | reverse complement strand
TGGAGGTGTAAGCGTTGACTCCTGGATCGTACATGTTGGCTCTAGTGCTCGTGCCGGCAAGTGTAGGACAAGCGTCGCCTCTAAATCCACTCAAATTGTCTCCATAGCCATCTCCATCTGAATCTCGCCACTGACTGTCATCCATGGAAAAAGCGTCTGCGTTCCCTGTAGGGTGTGCCTCATTCCCATTCCCTGCATCGGACCAACCATCACCATCGGTGTCTTGGCAACCCAGACGATCTAGAGTTGAACCACCAGATTGATTCACACAAGCATCGGGTTCTGTGGCCCCCAATTCTTGGTTATCACCATAGCCATCACCATCCGTATCAGCCCATTGTGTGGAATCGTTAGGAAATTTATCACCGTCTGGGCCATATTCATAATCACCATAACCATCTCCATCTGAATCTGATTGTTGCGATGGATTGTTGGGGAAGGCATCAGCATTATCTCCAACGCCGTCACCATCTGAATCAGAAGTTTCAGTGCCATCATGAGGATATTCGTCGGCGTTATCACCAGTTCCATCAAAATCTG
>DASCSU010000242.1:0-541 GCA_034399495.1 Candidatus Thalassarchaeaceae archaeon | reverse complement strand
AAATTACCCAATTCGGCCTCCCCCCAATCATCCTCAATTGTCGTGAATTTAGGGTTCGATAATCCTTGGCCCAACCTGCTTATCTTTATCTTTCCACCAGGAGAAAGTATTGCAAAATCACCAAAATCTAATGTCTGTTGATTGCGGGTATGACTAGTCATTACATGTGGGCAACTCGAAACAAACGCTTCACCATCTCCTTTACCGACCAATAATGAAGAACCATTGCTAGCACAAACTATTTGTTCGGTATCAGAAAATAATACACAAAGACCCCATGTGCCTCGTGTTTGTTTAGTTGCTCTCTTTACTGAATTTAATGGAGAAAGCCCATCCTTTCTAGCACGAGAAATCAAATGGGCAAAAATCTCAGAATCTGTTTCTGAACTAAATGTGACGCCTTCTTCCATAAGTCCTGCCCTCAAGGCACGATGGTTTTCAATAATCCCATTATGAACAATTGCAATATTACCATCTTCAGAAACATGAGGGTGTGCATTTTCAACTGTTGGAGCTCCATGGGTGGCCCACCTTGTATGGC
>DASCSU010000241.1:0-542 GCA_034399495.1 Candidatus Thalassarchaeaceae archaeon | reverse complement strand
TCACAACTTCCTCAAGTGCACTATAGTACTGGTCTGGGACAATTCCTGGTACGATGAATGCTTTCTGACGATGAAGAGGGTATGGATTCCTTAATTGAACACCTAGAACTCCTAAAACAGCCCTAGCAACATACCAAGTTGCTTGAGAATTCCAACCGTGTGCAATCTTGATTACAATACCCAACCCTTTCGGCCAATCGGGATGCTCAATGGATAATCCCAACAATCCATCAGCTCCTTCTTTGGCAATCAGTTTCCCTTCTCCAGCCTTCAGGCAGGTTGAATCCAAGCGATTGAATCCACCGACTAAGTCTGGGGATTTATTCATCGCTTCCCAAATCCAATCTTTATCTCGGTGTGTTGCAAGACCTGCAAACATTACTGCCAACTCATCAACGGTATTCGATACAGTGGGGAGGCCACAACCATCCTTTGCAACTCGAAGTGGTTCCCAGTCTGGCTTGCCCATGTATTCTCTTAGGACATCGAGGTATTTTGGGAACCAAGGGGAGCTTGGTAATGTGTATCCGGCTCTGTTAATT
>DASCSU010000240.1:0-548 GCA_034399495.1 Candidatus Thalassarchaeaceae archaeon | reverse complement strand
TTGCTTGCTGGTATGGGTGAGTTGCACCTCGAAATTACCGTTTATCGCCTTGAAGAGGAACAGGGAATCAAGGTCAAGGTCAGCGAACCTATTGTTGTTTACCGTGAGTGTATTGAATCGAATAATGACGGCCGAGCATTTGAGGGCAAGTCTCCTAACCGTCACAACAGATTCTACATCGAGGCTGAGCCTCTCCCAACTGATGTCATCCAAGCTCTACGCGAGGGTCACTTCGGCGACGGTACTGTACGCAACAAGGACTCGAAGTCCGTCGGAGACAAGTTCGCTGAATTCGGAATGGAGAAGAATTTGATGCGTAAGATCTACGCAATCAATGGAACAAACGTACTCGTCAACGATACAAAGGGTATTCAGAACTTGCACGAGACTCGGGAACTCATCATTGAGGGCTTCAACGAAGTCTGCAAGAAAGGCCCTCTCGCCGAGGAGCCCCTAATGGGAGTCATGATGCGACTCGTCGACGCAAAGTTGCACGAAGATGCAATTCACCGTGGTCCCGCTCAAACTATCCCAGCTGTCCGTAACGC
>DASCSU010000239.1:0-552 GCA_034399495.1 Candidatus Thalassarchaeaceae archaeon | reverse complement strand
CGCCATCGGGAACACCGTCATTATCATTGTCGACGTCATAAAACTCCGGGAACAGTAGACCTTGTCCCTGGATTCCCTGGTCCCACACCGCCTGATACCAGCCATCATCATCAGGATCTGAATCTGTACCGTCATCATCATTGTCTTCACAATTGAAACCGGTGAAGAATGTGCCTGGCGGATTTGTGTTAGCATCATCGTCCCAATCACTGTCAGAATCGATTTCTAGGAAATCCCAGATGCCGTCATTGTCATCATCGACATCGAACAAATCGTACATCCCATCCAAATCATCATCCAAATCTGCAGTGTCATTCACCATACATTGAGGATTCAAATTTCCTGAAACAGGAGCGCCACAATCGTCGTCCGGATCGACATCATTGTTCAATAAATCAGCGACTTCATCGGGGAATAGATTGGCATTACTGTCAGCAGTCCATTGGAAGAATCCCCAATTGATTCCGACCCAAGCGGTATACAAATCCCGATTATCCTTCATCTGGTTGTAATTTACAGCCGCGCTCGGTCCAGCATCACCTTGACCTAGGA
>DASCSU010000238.1:0-554 GCA_034399495.1 Candidatus Thalassarchaeaceae archaeon | reverse complement strand
AGAGCGGGATGTCAAAGTGCCCTGCGGCGTGCTACCGGGTAAATCTGACAAACTCATTATCTTCGGCGCCCATCACGACACAGTATACAGTGGACCCGGCGCAGTAGACGATACATCGGGAACGGCAAGTGTGTTAGAATTGGCGCGACAATTTGCCAAGATGGCGGACGATCGTGGAGAACCAAAGTACACCATCAAATTCTGCACGTGGGGTGGTGAAGAAGAAGGGTTGCACGGCTCAAAAGCCTACGTGAGCGCATATGTCACCGCACTACAAGAAAACCTCAGACTATACATCAACTTGGACATGAATCATGTAGACATTGATTTAGAAACCCGTGGAAATGGAGTCTGGTTGTTTGGTAATGACAGAGGTGACACCAAACATATTGAAGGAATTGTTGATACATTCAAGCGAGAAAATCCACGTGGGTTGGCATCATCGTACTCAATCAATGTAGATACAAAAGATGGACCAAAAAATAGTCCTGATGGGATGCCTTACAACAGTGACCATGGGCCATTTGTCTATGATTTACAACGTGAAGAAGGAG
>DASCSU010000237.1:0-555 GCA_034399495.1 Candidatus Thalassarchaeaceae archaeon | reverse complement strand
TGTATACTATGTTTCCATTGTGGATTCGTTCACATGCTGATTTACCACTAAAAACATATCAGATGGTTAATACATTTAGATATGAGACAAAACAAACTAGATCATTCATAAGAGTTAGAGAAATACATTTCTTTGAAGCCCATACTGCGCACATCGATGAAGCTGATGCAACACATCAAATCGAAGAAGATTTAAAAATTGTTCAAAACCTAATGAATGATTTGAAATTACCTGTATTAGTTACAAAACGCCCCGTATGGGACACATTCCCTGGAGCATGGTATACGATTGCAATAGATGTAATAATGCCAGATGGGCGGACTTTGCAAGTAGCCTCAGTACATCATTATAGGGATCAATGGGCCAGAGCTTTTGATGTGACATATGAAGATGATTCGGGGGAACAACAGTTCGTACATCAAACAACATATGGGATGTCTGAAAGATTGTTAGGAGCTATAGTTGCAAATCATGGAGACAATCAAGGATTGGTAATGCCACCAAGCGTTGCACCGATTCAAGTTATTGTAATTCCAATAATATCAAAGCAATCTT
>DASCSU010000236.1:0-558 GCA_034399495.1 Candidatus Thalassarchaeaceae archaeon | reverse complement strand
TTAGATCCAGGAATGAAATTTGTCTGGATTATTACTTTGATTACTGTGCCTTTTGGTCTTCTTAGCATTCTTATTTCTCTATAGAGGGTAACGTGAATCCTGCCGATATCATAGAGGGGCCCTAGTGTATGCATACGTCATAGAGGGTTAGTGGGACACCCATGTGTATGCGGGCATCATCTAGGGTAGCGTGAACTCTGCCCGTATCATCGAGGGTTCACTAAGACACCCCTCTATGACGGCCTCTGTAACTCAGGGGTCGCTCAGTAGACCCTCTATGATGCCGGTGGAATTCACGTTACCCTCTGCTCATTTTCTCTTGGGGTTCTTCTTTGCCTTCGGGCTTTTACCTCTGATTGACTCAGAAAACTCTTCGATAATCTTGCGCTCTATGACGTGAGTAATCTCACAGATTGTCGATTTCGAGATCCCTGCCTTAGTTGCTAGATTAGTCAGTGTTATCCTCCGGGGGGTTTCGTAGTATCCTTCCTCAATCGCTAAGTCGAAAATCTCTCTTTGACGAATAGTGAGCAACCTTGTTCCACCTTTCTTTGAAAC
>DASCSU010000235.1:0-561 GCA_034399495.1 Candidatus Thalassarchaeaceae archaeon | reverse complement strand
CAGTGGAGTTGACGTTTCTCCAACAAGGAGAGTAGATACAGCAATCCGAAATCTCTGTATTGGCGCTCTTGAATCATCTAAAAAACAACGTTCAATAGAGAAATCATTATCTCGAGAATTAATGCTAGCATCTGAAGGCAATCCAGATTCCTATGCCGTAGGTAAAAAGGAAGAATTGGAGCGTCAAGCTGAAGCTGCACATAACTAAAGTGGACTAAAAAATGGGCCGTAAAGAAGACAACATAAAGCGTGCAACCGCTCTATTCACTAAGCTAGATTATATACGCAATATAGGTACCGCTGCGCATATTGACCATGGAAAGACTACACTTTCTGACAATCTAATCTTTGGAGCTGGTATGATGTCTGAAGATTTAGCTGGTAAACAGCTTATGCTTGATTTTGATGAGCAAGAATCTGCAAGAGGTATAACAATCAATGCTGCAAATGCATCGATGGTTCACGAACATAAAGGTAATGATTACCTAATTAATCTAATTGATACACCAGGGCACGTAGATTTTGGTGGTGACGTTACAAGGGCTATGAGAGCTTTAGATG
>DASCSU010000234.1:0-570 GCA_034399495.1 Candidatus Thalassarchaeaceae archaeon | reverse complement strand
CCTCAAAGAATGAGGGTAGGCGGATGTAAGTTGAATCAGAAGACCAAGGATAAAGTGCACTTGGCTCAGAAGGAATAGAATTCCAACGTGGCTCACTGGTAGCATCAGAATAGCGAGAGCGGAACATCTCAGGGGTGATGGAGGCCGCCATCGTTTGACGTACCTCCTCGTCACTAGGCCAAATATCTGCAAGAAATACATCATTCCCATCGGAATCTTGCCCCAGTGGATCATTTTCCATATCAATATCAAGAGTCCCTGCTAATGCATATGCAACAACTAGTGGAGGACTTCCAAGATAACTTCCTTTGACTTTCTGATGCACTCTGCCCTCGAAATTTCTGTTACCTGATATCACACTACCAACTATCAGATTCCCAGCATCTATTGCAGAATCGATGTTCTCAGCGAGGGGGCCTGAATTGCCAATACAGGTAGTGCACCCATAGCCAACAGTGTTGAAGCCCAATGCAGCCAAGTCCTCGGACAAACCTGCTGCATCATAATACTCAGTCACAACACGACTTCCTGGAGCCAAACTAGGTTTCACCCAAGGCTTGATTGACATGC
>DASCSU010000233.1:0-580 GCA_034399495.1 Candidatus Thalassarchaeaceae archaeon | reverse complement strand
CCAAAGCCTCCAG
Source organism: Candidatus Thalassarchaeaceae archaeon (assembly GCA_034399495.1). GTDB lineage: Archaea > Thermoplasmatota > Poseidoniia > Poseidoniales > Thalassarchaeaceae > MGIIb-Q1. The sequence goes on along the minus strand of DASCSU010000233.1, from coordinate 567 downwards.
AAGTAGTCCTGAGGGGGTTCGGCGATCAAGAAATAGTGATGGAGATACGATACTACGTCGACAATGCACGTAAGATGAGGCCATCCAAGTCGTTCTTCGTCACAGAGATACTAAGGAGGTTTGAGGAGGGAGGGGTGAGTCTCGCATTCCCAGTAAGGGTTAACATGAACAGTGAGGTAGACCTAGATGATCTTGGATTTTAGATATCCGTAATATTCGGTAGGGAGTATGATGCCCCCGAGTACCACGGTTACTTTGTGACGTATACGTAATCGTGGGTCCTACCTTCAGACCCATCCGAAGGTGGAATACTCAATCGTATTGTACTATCTTGTCCCCTTCTATCCTGATCTTCTTCATCACCTTCATCGAACCCACAATTGATTTGACCCCATACTTACCAGGTCCGATAGTGATGAAATCTGAGCAATCATATTTTGATCCTAGGAATTTTTCCCTCAAGGCCCCATGGAATCTGCCCCTCGCGGGAACCGTGCTGCTGACTCTGCTCGAGGCTCTGGGGGGTCCGAGATGAGGCTAGGATGGGCTTCCAAATGCCCACCAGAG
>DASCSU010000232.1:0-590 GCA_034399495.1 Candidatus Thalassarchaeaceae archaeon | reverse complement strand
GGTGGTTTTGCTTCAGCAATAGTATTAGCTATTGTAGCTTTATGGATTGGAATAGAATCTGCTGAGCGACTCGTAGCGCCCAAAGAAATCGAGTTTGAGGAGGCTATTATTGTTGCTTTTATTGGTTTGGTAGTAAATTTAGTTTGTGCAAATATTTTGGGAATTGAAAATCACCACCATCATCATGGCCATGACCATGACCACGACCATGACCACGACCATGACCATGACCATGACCACGACCATGACCACGATCATTCTGAACCTAAAGAAATAGAAAAAGGGACTTGGGCGACGGCTATTGAGTCATACAAAAATGATTGGAGATTCATATCAGATAAATTTGATAATATAATGACGAATCCGGATGATATTGAGGATTTGAATAGAAGGGGAGCCTATCTTCATGTTTTAGCAGATGCATTAGTTTCCGTCTTAGTAATAATTGCTCTGGTTATTGGATTATTCAATGGTGAACTTGGCCAAAGATTAGATCCACTTATTGGTATCTTAGCAGGAATAGTCATAGCTCGCTGGGCTCTTGGTTTGCTGATAGGAAGTCGTAATCAGCTTTTGGAGTTGGATGATTG
>DASCSU010000231.1:0-595 GCA_034399495.1 Candidatus Thalassarchaeaceae archaeon | reverse complement strand
AGAAGAATCCAGACAAAGTGGCGTAATCCCTCGCTAGCAATCAAGCCGTCACCAGCAGCTTGTGAAGTCATAGCGACGAGGTCGAAGTGATGGCCTGTGAGACTTCCACCAAGGCTTGCATCACCTGTGTTGAAGTACATCACTAAGATACCAATGAGCATCAAAACACTAGCAGTGAATGTATAGATGAAGAACTTCATAGAAGCATAACGGCGATCATCGCCCCCCCATACTAGAATGAGGAAGAACATTGGAATTAGAGTCAATTCCCAGAATACATAGAAGACGAATAAATCTAGAACAATGAAAACTCCTAGGAGGGCTCCTTCCATAATGAGTATTAATGGGAAGAACAGATGTCCTTTCTTAGCATCCCATTCAACGAGCATTGAGATAGGAATTAGAAGTGCTGTCAACCAAACCATCGGGAATGAGAGAGCGTCAACACCGACAACCCAACGTACTCCAATTGGCTCTAAGACTGAGACTGGTTCACTCTGGAATACATAGGAACCTTGACCGATATTGAGCCAATCAATTGAACCAATCTGACCTAAGAATAACATGGTAGTAATTCCGAGTATGGCTATAGCCA
>DASCSU010000230.1:0-619 GCA_034399495.1 Candidatus Thalassarchaeaceae archaeon | reverse complement strand
AGAGTTATACTGTGTAATTTGCTCTTTTACAGCAGTCATCTTAACAAACCAACTATCCATTGCATAGTAAAGAAGTGGATGATCAGTTCGCCAACAATGTGGGTAATCGTGTGTGTAAATATGTTCACGGTAAAGTTTGTTCTCATCAGTTAGTAAATCGATAATATCCTCGTCACAATCTTTGACGTATCGGCCATCTAATTGACTATGAGTTCCTTTGACAAAGCGCCCATCTATTCCAACGGTATGCTGGGCTGGAAATCCTTCTTTCATTCCTAGATTGTAGTCATCCTCTCCATACATAACAGCAGTATGGACAACTCCGGTTCCGTCACTAGTAGTGACAAAATCTGCTCCAACAATTGTCCAAGCAGAGGGATGGTTAGTACCGTCGATTGCATCTGGGAATAATGGGACATAGGATTTTCCGACTAAATCAGATCCCGAGATTTCTTCAATAATATCAGCCTGATGACGTAATACTGCTCCCATCAAATCCTTTGCTAGAATAACTTCCTCATCAACAACTGCACCCCCTCGCCCTTCCCACGAATCAGAGGGCGGTGCCGTAATCCTAACTCGAACATATGTGACATCAGGTCCCACTGCAAGCCCTACA
>DASCSU010000229.1:0-621 GCA_034399495.1 Candidatus Thalassarchaeaceae archaeon | reverse complement strand
TCTTCTGCTGAGACATTGAAACTCGCCACGCTCAGCAATATCGCCAAGGTGAGCAGAAGTGGGGATAGACGACCCATGAGAACTTCTCACGCTCCTAGTTCAAAGGTTATTCACACAAGTATTTCCATTATTATCTGAATTAGTTCCATCAGGGCAAGTTGTATTACTCCAAGTTACACTAGTCAGGTCGGCAGGCCCATAAGATGTATTTAGATAAGCAAGATCTGCTCCAGTCAAATCAGCGCCTGTTAGATTGGCGCCTCTGAGATCTAAGTCATACATCATCGCATTTGTCAGATCGGCATATGAGAGATCGACACCCATCCAATTTCCTCCGCCATATATCCATGCGCCTGATAAGTTGGCACCGGACAAATCACTCCATCTGAATTCTGTGTAAGCAAGATTACTCTGAACAAATTGTGCATCGCTGAAATCACTCTGTCGAAATATACCCTGATGCATTGCAGCTCGAGTAAAATCAGTACGATGGAATGTAGAGAACAGGCCGTCTGCACCGGCTAAATTCGCGTTGACGAAACTCGCGTCGGAAAAATTGGAATACGTCAAACTTGCATTCATCAAGTTTGCAAAATCAAAAATCGGTGGATCAATTTGCCA
>DASCSU010000227.1:0-624 GCA_034399495.1 Candidatus Thalassarchaeaceae archaeon | reverse complement strand
TGCCACGGAATGTCGCACTTACCCTCAGCTGCTGCCTCACGAAGTCGGACTTCGACGATGTGACAGGCTTCACGGCAGGCCTCTACACGCGGCCGAGTCAAATCACCGAGAACTCGCACGGCAAGGCCAGGTCCGGGGAATGGTTGCCGTTCACTGGACTTAATCTTCAATTGACGAGCGATTTGCCGAACCTCATCCTTGTAGAATTCGCGCAGAGGTTCAACGATGGTCAGATCGACATCCTCTGGCAGACCACCCACATTGTGGTGGCTCTTGATGACGTCTCTCTCGCCGCCACCAGACTCAATCCAGTCTGGTGCTATGGTTCCTTGAACTAGGAATTTAGCGCCGCAGTTGGCCTGTTCTTCCTCAAAGACCCGAATGAATTGCTCACCAATTACCTTGCGCTTGTGCTCAGGGTCGGTGACTCCCTCAAGGTGGTGGAAAAACCGTTCTGATGCATCCACAACCTTGAGCTCAATGCCCATCTCCGCGAACATCTCACGTACTTCCTCGGTCTCTCCCTTACGCATGAAACCGGTATCGACGTAGACGCAATGAAGCATACTTCCGACTGCACGATGAGCTAGGACTGCAGCCACCGAGCTGTCGATTCCTCCTGAA
>DASCSU010000226.1:0-626 GCA_034399495.1 Candidatus Thalassarchaeaceae archaeon | reverse complement strand
TGAATGTACAAGAACCATCGTCAATTTCTGCTAATGGATTGTAATTTGTTGCACTTGAGTTTGTACATCCTTCAACAGGGGGTGAAGGATATTGACAAGAGCCATCATCAATTTCTGCTAATGGATTGTAATTTGTTGCACTTGAGTTAGTGCATCCTTCGACAGGGGGTGAAGAATATTGACAAGAGCCATCATCAACTTCTGCAAGTGGATTGTAGTTAGTTGCACTTGAGTTAGTACAACCTTGAATTGGACTAGAATTGTTATCATGAGGTTGCAAGAATATGGCTACAGCATGTGGGCCTAGAGTAAAACTATGATTTTCATCCATCACTATTCCATTTAGGGAATCATTTGCTACCCAATTTAATTCAAGGTCAAAGCCAGCAGGATTTTCTCCTCTATTCATGGCCACAACAGCTTGATCAGATGATATTGTCATGGACCAAGCAATAGTATCTGTACTGTTGGTTAGTGATTCATATGAGCCCCGCCTTAGGGCATCTGAATCCTTTCTTAGTTGAGCAATAGCACTAATGTTCTCCATTAATGCAAGTTCTCTATTGTTGATGTTGGAATTATTTCTCCACATGTGGCGATTATCTGGGTCGGCTCCACCAAATTCT
>DASCSU010000225.1:0-627 GCA_034399495.1 Candidatus Thalassarchaeaceae archaeon | reverse complement strand
CAGGTTGCCCCCGTAATTCTTCCAGTGTTTCGATATCATCCATCGCCCCCAGTCCACCTTGGTCCCAGAACCCATTGTCGTACACGGGCCATGTGACTGTGCATAGTAGAACAGTTACAATCAGTGCCCCGAGAGAGACTTGCTTGCCTAGTTGGGGTGTAGTTCTGGAACCTATTGATTTGACCAAGAACCAACGGATTCCCATGTACAAGGCAACCCATAAGAAAATCCCAGTTAAAATCCAAGGTACTGCGTTGAAGAGATCGGCAACCCAAGGTTCACGGGTCCCGCAATTCAGACCTGCATGTGAATTCAATTGACAGAAATCTGCACGATTTTTCGCATACAACTCAAGGAAGATATTGATGGAGAACACGCTGATGAACCAGACGTGTGCAAGATAGATTGCCCCCCCAGTTGCGAACCAAGGATCCTCGACACCGCGCTTTGAGCGACCTCCAAGGAACGGAGGGAGTGTGAGAATCATCACTGGAAGTCCAGTAATGGCTGCTCCCCACCATGCTGCATTCCAAGCAATTACTGGTTGGCCGAAGAATGCTCCAATTGGCCCAGCAGGAATGTCAAATTGAGGTAGATATTCACCCCATCGCAAGTAACCGTAACTGA
>DASCSU010000224.1:0-647 GCA_034399495.1 Candidatus Thalassarchaeaceae archaeon | reverse complement strand
TCCTAAGTGGCTACCATCAACCATAACGGGATATGGTTCTGCATAATGAATGTAGCTTGCTCTTCCTCCATTAACTGATGAAGAATTACTGGCAGTACCCGAATCAGGTTCACCATCGCCATTAAGATCTGCAAAATCCATCCAATAACCTACCTCAGGTGCCCTCCAATTACAGGCTACTACTGTATGTGTATAACAAGCAGTAGCATAAGCAATGTAATCGGGATCATCCGGATGAGGGACATCGCTAACATCAAAAATCCTAAGACCTGCTTCCCAATAAGCTCCATAAATGAATGTACGACCAAACCTGGGATCATTTGTATCTGTACCTGGCCATTGTTGAACAGTCATGTCATGAATGTAAATCCAACCTCCTCTAGTTGTTTCCCAAGAAACTTCTGCCTCACCTACTTTGAAAATGCGAGGTAAATCACCATATCCTGCAAAATTTAGGTGTGCTATTGTGATTCCACCACAGGCATCTCCAGTTCCAATATCACAATCTTCATAGTCTGGATTTGCTACAAAGATATACCACTCATCTTTAATCATGTATGTGTAAAGATTATGAGGGCCTGAAGGATGATCTGTATCATACCATGAATCAATCCACTGCGGATCAAATTTGTCTGTAACATCTACCA
>DASCSU010000223.1:0-651 GCA_034399495.1 Candidatus Thalassarchaeaceae archaeon | reverse complement strand
TACTGGGGCTTCATTTCAAAGCTTCGCCGAAGCTAACCTCTCCATTTAACCTTCCAGCACCGGGCAGGTGTCAGTCCCTATATTTCGTCTTACGACTTAGCAGAGACCTGTGTTTTTGTTAAACAGTCGTTTGGGCCTGGTCACTGCGACCACTCAAAAATCAGGACGCGAAGTCCGTTTCCTCAAGTGGCACCCCTTCTCCCGAAGTTACGGGGCTAATTTGCCGAGTTCCTTTACTTGGATTCTCTCAAGCGCCTTAGGATTCTCTCCTCGCCTACGTGTGTCCGTTTACGGTACGGTCAGTCTAATATCTAACATAGAGGATTTTCTTGGCAGCATGATTAGGGAGAGTTTATGGGCTAGGCCCTCCTGTTCGTGCCTCAGGATAATGTTCCGGCGGATTTACCTACCAGAACTCCCTACACTCTTAAACCCGGACAATCAAAACCGGGATCTCCTTTCACTTCTGCGTCCCCCCATAGTTCAAACAATATTAAACTGGTACAGGAATATTAAACCTGTTTTCCATCGCCTACGCCTTTCGGCCTCGGCTTAGGGTCCGACTAACCCTGAGCAGAGTTACTTTACTCAGGAAACCTTGGGCTTACGGTGACATAGAATTTCACTATGTTTAACGCTACTCATGCCAGC
>DASCSU010000222.1:0-659 GCA_034399495.1 Candidatus Thalassarchaeaceae archaeon | reverse complement strand
CCATTGATAGTGTCTGGCATTCCATCACCATCTGTATCAAGATGAGCTGCCAGGTCTAGTGGGAAATCATCAGGGCCGGCTACACAGATTCCTTCGGCACCTAAATCACCATCACAGTATCCATCACCATCTGTATCTGGATTTGTAACATTAGTTCCAAGAGTAATTTCTTCACCATTGTTTAAACCATCTTTATCTTGGTCACAAGCTGAGGAATTAAGGTTAGGATCACAACCATCGAATGGATCTGATTCACCTTCATCAACAGTCCCATTGCCGTTTGCATCTTCTACAATATCATCCAACCCATCATTATCATCATCTGGGTCGGCATTGTCGCCTATGCCATCCCCATCATTATCTGACCAATCACTTGGATCTGTTGGGAATAAATCTGGACCTGCCAAACAGATTCCTTCAACGGCAAGTGAACCGTCGCAATAGCCATCATCATCTGTATCAGCTTTCAATCGATCTGTAGCTGGGTCTGACAAAGTTTCATTAGTGTCATTAAGACCATCATTATCATCATCTGGATCTGCATTATTTCCAATGCCATCTCCATCAGTATCAATCGTTTCGTCAGGATTTGTTGGCAATTCATCCGGACCGCCAATACAAATTTGCGAATCATTTATCGTTACATTAACCGAACCATC
>DASCSU010000221.1:0-678 GCA_034399495.1 Candidatus Thalassarchaeaceae archaeon | reverse complement strand
GTTCGCAAATTGCTTCTGTGTACTGGTTTTGTACTGCGTCCGGTTTAATAATAGCAAATGTTCGATTACCCAATGTATTACCCTATCTCATTATCTTTTTAACATTTTGACCATGGCCTGGCCAATATCAGCAGGACTTTCAACAACCTGGATTCCTGCGGATTGTAAAGCAGCCATTTTTTCTTTGGCCGTTCCCTTCCCGCCGGCAATGATAGCTCCAGCATGGCCCATGCGGCGACCGGGTGGCGCTGTCTGCCCGGCGATAAAAGAAACAATTGGTTTTGAGAAGTTGTTATCCAAGACCCATTGCGCTGCCTCTTCTTCAGCAGTGCCACCAATTTCACCAATCATGACTACACCATCTGTGTCATCATCCGCGGAAAATAGTTTCAGCATATCTATAAATGTTGTACCAATAATGGGATCGCCACCAATTCCAATGACCGTACTCTGGCCCAGCCCTTGGGCGCCAATCTGGTGCACAGCCTCATAGGTCAGTGTTCCAGAGCGGGACATAATTCCGATAGAACCAGGCTCATGGATGAAACCAGGCATAATACCAATTTTGGCCTGACCCGGCGTAATGATACCAGGGCAATTAGGACCCACTAGCCGCGTTGAATTATTTTCTAAAGCATGATTCACTTTTATCATATCCGCGGCTGGAATGCCCTCAGT
>DASCSU010000220.1:0-688 GCA_034399495.1 Candidatus Thalassarchaeaceae archaeon | reverse complement strand
ATTCTCTTTGGTATCATTTCCCTCATGATAAATCCTCCAATCTGAGTCTTGCAGCAATTCCAAGCGATTTCAATTCCTCTAATAATAGCTTGAATGCATAAGACATCGAAACAGGATAAATTGAAGTATTATCTCCCATTGGAGATGTAAGAACACCTCTACGATCTAAGTAACCAATATGTCCCGATTTACTATCAACATATTGAACAGTCTTATCACTTTCATCTAAAAGCCGATCTTTGATAACCATTGCAGCTCCATGAGCGATTAAACAATCACGTTCCATCTCTCCGAATCTTAGACCTCCCATACGAGCTCTACCTTCTGTAGGCTGTCTGGTCAATAATTGTACAGGGCCACGAGATCGAGCATGCAGTTTTCCGGAAACCATGTGGTGTAATTTTTGATAATAGATAACACCGATGAAAATCTCAGCATCTATTCGACGGCCCGTTTGTCCATCATACAACACTTCTCTTCCACTGTGTCTTAAACCATATTCTGCTAAGCTAGTTCTCAAATCAACTTCTTTTTCACCAGAGAAAGCACTTCCGTCAACAGGACGTCCATCCATACTTCCAACATTACCACCAATTTTTTTTTTTCAAGCAGAAAACGGCATACGAGATGGAATAGCATGAGGATTAATGATTAAATCAGGTGTAATTCCTTGTTCAGTAAATGGCAT
>DASCSU010000219.1:0-688 GCA_034399495.1 Candidatus Thalassarchaeaceae archaeon | reverse complement strand
GTTGTTACCCATCGAGATTCTAGATGCCATTTCCGCAACCGCCCGTAAGGAGGCCCTCGCTGCAGTTGGTAAGGTGCCATTGGAGACTGCTGTCGGTGGTTCGACCAGTCAGTGGTTGGATAGTTTGGTCATTCGCTTGGCCGATCGAGAAAATATTGCCGTACCGATGACTCGTCGAGGTGGTAAATCAGATGCGATTACTGGTGGCTATGTTCATGATATTGAAGGGGGTCGTTATCCGTGGGTTGCAGTGCTCGATTTCAAATCGATGTATCCTTCGATTATGATTACCAACAACATCTGTCATACAACTAGAGTTGACAGTTCGGATGAATCCACTGAAGTGAACCAGTCTCCGAGCGGCACGAAATTTCTCAAGAAGGAGGTGCGTGACGGCCTTGTGCCACGATTGTTGCAGGATTTGATGGCACAACGTGACGAACACAAAGCACTGATGAAAAGTGCGAAGGATGATTCCACTCGCCTGTTCCATAATCAGATGCAATCAGCCGTGAAAATTCTGATGAACACTTTCTACGGAGTATTCGCCTCGGCTTTCTATCGGTTCACCCATCAGGACATCGGCTCAGCAATTACGGCTTGGGCGCGATCCAACATCAAGAAAATCATCCACGCATTGGAAGAAGAAGGCCATCCAGTGGTCTATTCCGATACTGATTCTGTTTTT
>DASCSU010000218.1:0-699 GCA_034399495.1 Candidatus Thalassarchaeaceae archaeon | reverse complement strand
CACTGTCTCCAGCAACATAGAATTTATGGTTAAATTTTTCCCAATATGTTTCGATGTATCGATCATTATCACCCCAAATTGTTCTTAACATAGAGGGCCATGGTTTTGTTATAACCAAATAACCACCTTTATTAGGTTGGTTAACTGTGTTTCCTGTGTCATCAACAATATCCATCATAATTCCTGGTAAAGGCTGTGTGCATGAACCCGGTTTGGTTGAGATTACTCCTGGCAAAGGACTAATCATGGCTGCTCCTGTTTCGGTTTGCCACCAAGTATCTACAATAGGGCATACTTCTTTGCCAATTACGGCGTGATACCACATCCATGCTTCTGGGTTAATTGGCTCACCAACAGTTCCCAGCAGTCTAAGTGTGGATAAATCATAATCATTTGGAATATCATCTCCCAATTTCATTAATGCTCTTATTGCAGTTGGTGCAGTATAAAATAGTGTGACATTATGTCGCTCACAGACCTCCCAAAACCTTCCTGGGTGAGGATAAGTGGGGGCTCCTTCATAAATTAAAATGGTCGCTCCGGCTGCTAGTGGTCCGTAAGCAACATAAGTATGGCCCGTAATCCAACCCACATCGGCTGTACACCAAAAAACATCGGAATCTTTGATATCAAAAATCCACTGGAAGGTGGTTTTTGCGTGTAACAAATAACCACCTGAAGAATGCTGAATCCCTTTTG
>DASCSU010000217.1:0-706 GCA_034399495.1 Candidatus Thalassarchaeaceae archaeon | reverse complement strand
GTGGGATTGCCAGCAATCCACGCCCCAATGAATACAAACGGTAGGGAGAAGAGTGTGTGTTCCACCTTGACAAAATCAAGAATATCTTTCACGCCCATGTTCCCACCTCTCGTTCATACCACTCGTCGACCTTCTGCTGAATATCAGCGTCATGTAGACAAACAGCTGGCCATCTTCGTACCGGCATTTTTCCCCCTTTAGATGGGATGGGTGCAGTTGCATCCCAGCAGATTCGACCACCATCGGGTGAATAGTGTAAATCCCGACTCACTTCGAATCTGCAAAACAGTTGCCACAACAAGTTCCTCATCGCATCATCTGCCTCAAGATTGACACTATCATCTGTGATGAACAACCAACGAAGATTTTCGGATTTTTCTAATTGCCAAATTGAATTCATCAATTGAGAAATTTGTCCTCTTTGTTTGCGACCCGCTTCCTCATCGGCAATCTCGGTGTTTTCAGATTCAGATGGTCCACCCTCGATTCGCGTGGTAACCACCAACATGGAGGGCCGAATCCAACGATGTTGAGTGATGCCACTGATTCCATCTAGGGAGATTTCGGGTGCACTTTGTTCCCGATGGGTCGAGGCATCGATGAGGAGTTTGGAATGAACTCCTTCGTATGGCGCTGCATGTGCCAATTGATCGGCAACCATTCCGTCCAGAACCACTAAATCATCGGGTATGGATACATTTTGATC
>DASCSU010000216.1:0-709 GCA_034399495.1 Candidatus Thalassarchaeaceae archaeon | reverse complement strand
CGGGTACCAACGTCCCTCTCCCGCCAGCCAGTCGGAGTCGCGAGCGGCCTGCATCGTGCTCGCGTTGGGCCGCTCGTATTTGGTTCGCGCCGATACTCGGGGTTTCGTACGCTTATTCCTCGTCGAATGGATGTTTGAGGACGAGGGAGCGCGCCGCGAGGACTTCGTCGACACGGCGCACATCGGTTGTGTGCGGCGCGGTAGTTACGAGTTCTGGATCTTCGCCAAGTATCTTGAGGAAATCTTCGGCGAATTTGTCGAGAACTTCCTTCGATTCAGTTTCGGTAGGCTCAATCATCAAACACTCAGGGACAATCATTGGGAAGTAGAGTGTAGGTGACATGTATCCATAGTCTAGCAGGCGTTTAGCGACGTCTTTGCCGGTGACTCCGACCGCTTCCTTGAGCGGGCTCATCGAGAGTGTGAATTCGTGCTTGACGACTTTCGCTGGGGCTCCGTCGAGCGGCATTGCGTGGACGCCTTCAGCACCTTGCATAATGCGATGGCGCAGGTAATTTGCGTTGAGAACAGCGTGTTCGCTCATGCGCTCTAATTCGCGCCCGTAGCGGCGATAGAATGCCCATGCCCTGACCACTGCTCCAGAATTTCCGTGCCACTGCTGGACCTTCCCAATGGTGTTCTTCGGAGTGCGCCAGAAGTATCGGTATCCATCGCCGGTTGCACCTCCATCGTCAGCTTCCTCGCGATC
>DASCSU010000215.1:0-721 GCA_034399495.1 Candidatus Thalassarchaeaceae archaeon | reverse complement strand
CGAAGATGACCCTACTGGGGTGGGCGACGGCTACTGGTATGTATGGAAAGAGGTAGGCGAGTCCAGTATCGGCAAAGTCCAGCAGTGGCACGGCAATTCAGGTGCCGTGGTCCGCGCCTGGGCGTTCTACCGTAGGTATGGTAGAGAGCTAGAGCGGATGAGTGAACACGCTGTCTTGAATGCCAACTACCTACGTCACCGTATCATGAATCCCGATTCGGATACTGCAGCGAGGATGCACGCAATGCCGCTAGATGGGGCCCCTGCCGAGGTGGTGAAGCACGAATTCACTTTGTCTATGAGCGCTCTGAAGGATGCAGTCGGCGTCACTGGTAGAGATGTGGCCAAGAGGTTGCTAGACTACGGCGTCATGGCTCCAACGCTATACTTCCCCATGATTGTCCCTGAATGTCTGATGATTGAACCCACTGAGACCGAATCGAAGGAGGTCATGGACCGTTTCGCCGCTGACTTTCATACGATATTGAGTGAGGATCCAGAGATAGTAACCACCGCACCTCACTCCACCGATGTCAGGAGGGTGGATGAGGTATGGGCGGCTCGCAATTTGGTTCTCCGACATCCCGGTCCCGAGTGATAGCCGAAGCGGACAATACCTGACGGCCCTTGCGGACTCCATGGAAGCGGGGCTGGACCACCAGTGGCTGACAGGCGAACCTAGGTGGCGAAAGCTTCCCGACGACTCCTCGCAGCAAGATAC
>DASCSU010000214.1:0-805 GCA_034399495.1 Candidatus Thalassarchaeaceae archaeon | reverse complement strand
AACCTCGCAGGACCTCGTTGTTAGAATGCAAGGAATTGTCCTACTCGGAATTTTCCTGCGTAGCACACCTTACGCACAAGGTATGGATGAGAGCGCGCTTTACTCTGCTATAGAGAAGAGTCTGCGCAAGTATTTCGGCAAACGGGGCGAGAAGGTTGTGCAAGAGAATCTGACTTGTGTTCGACGTGGATTTGAAGAAGTCAACATTTGCGAATCTAGCGAGTTGGGGGTGAATGCATGACACTTAACGACCCTGATCCAGCAAGGAAGCAGACTGCTCATGACAAATCCTTCTTTGACCTCGATGATTTTGAACAGAGAATCATTACGTCTTACAATCAAGGACATGCACCTAGTAGTCTTCCAGCAGATACGGTTCACGCTCGCTCACTAATTGGCCCCGCATCTGGAAAACATCGAGATTTCTCTTACATCGCCACTGAGATTCCTGAATTTATCGCTGACAATTGTGTAGGTTGCATGGATTGTGTTACAATGTGTCCCGACACTGCAATTCTAGGCAAGGTCGTCGCTGATGAACAATTACAGGAAGCACTACTCGGTTTGGATGGTGAAGATGCTACTGAAATGGAAGGTATGTGGCCTAAAGTCAACAAGTATTGGAAAAATCGTGAGAAGAAGGGAGACCTACCTGGTCGATTTGGAATCTTCATCGACCCTAGCAAGTGCAAAGGCTGTGCTGAATGTGTCGATGTATGTGGCTCTAAGAATGCCCTTGCTATGGTCCCTAAAGAAAAGAAAGGTACAGAACAACACAGCAAAGACTGGGATTTCTACACAAGTC
>DASCSU010000213.1:0-824 GCA_034399495.1 Candidatus Thalassarchaeaceae archaeon | reverse complement strand
TAGAAAATGAGGGCAGAATCGTCTCAATTGAAGATAGGACCCAGGAGGTACCAGTTTCTGAGAGGGGGAAGAATCCAGTAGAAATTATCCTCCTAAAAGAGTGGTATGTTCGTCAAACTCACAAGCAAGATAGGTTGGCTGAACTTGCCGATGAAATCAATTTCGTTCCACCTAGGAACAAACAGTTCCTTCTAGATTGGATGGAAAACATCACCATTGATTGGCCAATTAGTAGAAGAAGATGGTATCATACTGAAATTCCAATTTGGTATTCAGAGGATGGGAGTAAGGTGGCAGTACCAACACCTGGAACTTATGTTCAACCTTGGAGAGAAGGTCCTCCAAGTGATTCAAGAGTTTTAGATCGTGATACAAGAGAAGACCTCGGAGATTATCAATCACTATCAGATTCCCTAGGGGAAATGAAGGGGGAAGAAAAGGTATTTGATACTTGGATGGATTCTTCTAATTCTAATCTATTTGTTTCTGGCTACCTAAATGATCCAGAGGTTTTCGAGCGAGCATTCCCTACAGGTATTCGCCCCCAAGGAAAAGAAATTGTGCGTACATGGCTATACTACACACTCTTGAAATCAGCATTATTATTCGATAAACCTGGATTTCAGAACGTTTGGATTGATGGGCTTGGTATGGATCCATGGGGTCGTAAAATGTCCAAGTCACTCGGTAATGGGATTGATGCAGATTCAGTTCTAGAATGCGGGGCGGGTGGACGTACAGGTTCATGGAAGGTCAAAGGCCCAGACAAGACAGTTCAGTTGAAAGCTAACAAAATTGGCTCTGAGTGCTTTCGTTTGTGGAAG
>DASCSU010000211.1:0-845 GCA_034399495.1 Candidatus Thalassarchaeaceae archaeon | reverse complement strand
CTCAGGCGCTGAAATCACCGAGGTAGCGTTAGCAAACCCCAACTTTGCCGGCCTACATTTCACTGGCTCGACAGGAACATTCCAAGGACTCTGGCAAGAGATTGGTCTCGCCCTCCCCAGACTCAATTCCTACCCGCGAATCGTAGGAGAGACCGGTGGCAAGGACTTCATCGTCGCTCATCCAGATTGTGACCGTCAAGGTCTCATTGTCGCTTTACTGCGCGGCTCTTTCGAGTATCAAGGACAGAAGTGCTCAGCCGCTAGCCGAGCTTACATCGCTCGTTCAGTATGGGATGCAATCCGCGACGATCTCGTCGCTGAAATCTCCAAAATTAAGATGGGCGATGCCCGAGATTTCACAAATTTCATGACAGCGGTAATCGACAAGCGAGCGTTCGAAAAGATTGCTGGCTACATCGACCGAGCCAAGGGGCGCAACTGCTGCACAGTCCTCTGCGGCGGCGGTTACGACGACTCGGTCGGCTACTTCATCGAACCAACAATCATCGAAACGACCAACCCAACGAGTGAGAGCATGGTCGAGGAAATATTCGGTCCAGTCCTCACAGTCTATGTCTACGAAGATAACGAGTTTGACGAGGTTCTAACCATGTGTGACGAGGCTTCACCATACGCACTCACGGGAAGCATTTTCTCAAGCAGTGAAGAGAACATTCAGAAAGCCTTCAATGCACTTCGATTTACTGCGGGCAATTTCTACATCAACGACAAGCCGACCGGGGCAGTCGTTGCACAGCAGCCATTCGGTGGTGCCCGCGCATCAGGAACCAACGACAAGGCGGGCGGACCTCTGAACCTACTAAGATGGATTAGCCCACGCTCAG
>DASCSU010000210.1:0-864 GCA_034399495.1 Candidatus Thalassarchaeaceae archaeon | reverse complement strand
CACAACAATTAACTTCACCCTTAGCAAACTATTCTACTTCTGGATTACTCAATTGCACCTCTACTAGCAGACAATTACTAGAGGTCCCTATTGGTAGGATGCCAGCATCATTCTTTGTTCAAGCAGGAGGGGCAGCGGAGGCCTGCTTGAAAAAAATGGGGGGCTTATCCATGGGTCAACTTAGATGGTTATTTTCGGGTGCAAGTGTTTCTACACTAACTCTTCCAGGTTGGGCCCCAGCAATGGATTTGACAAGCATTGCACCAAATGATGATGGTAATGGTGTGAAGGAGTGGGTTGATTTGGATTCATCTTGTCCAAATGAAGGATTACATGTTTTTGGAAGATGGGACAACCGTTCCATTCCTACAATGGCCGAGCAACTTTTCACATGTGCTGGTTGTCAATTTGATGAAAATTTCTATTCAAGTACCGGTGCACGTTATAGATTCCAAGAGGAAACAAGGTCTGATATTATTCATGCAGTCGAGCAAAATGATGAGGCCCTTGGTTTTACTGAGTTACGTGTAGTTGACAATAATTCTAATATTTGGCTTGTCCCAATTGCCGACAATTGGACCCATAGTGCCAAGGATCATGTTGCCGCTGGAGGTGTGGCAGTGCTACCATCGTACAACAATAGTTCAGAAGGCATTTATCCAGCACAATCAGATTATAAATTCATAATCAACTATGCGGAGTTGGATGACAAGTTTGCTCTATTAGATTGGTTGTTGACTGATGATGGCCAAGATCAATGGGATGCTATGGGCTTTGTCCGACTCAATGCCCTAGCTAGAGTTCAATCGTGGGAGAGGATAGGGGTTGATGCAACTCATCTTCTTCCTGATTTAGATGATGATG
>DASCSU010000209.1:0-1012 GCA_034399495.1 Candidatus Thalassarchaeaceae archaeon | reverse complement strand
CTAGGGCAAGTAGGCCCAATATTTCATTAAATAGTTACGAAAAAAGGCGTTCTAATTTAGATTATTTTTTATCCAAAAATTTTGTTGAGAAATATACCATTGTAGAATTAGAGGATGATTGGGCGGGGGAATTCTCACTTTCTGTGGGTGAATCTAACAATGCCTATGTAAGCTGGACCCGTAGATATACTGATACATTTGGTGTGACATTATCTACTCTTACATTTGCAGCAATTGATCTTACATGTACTAGCACAGAGCCAATTGATTTAATGTCACCTTTGATGTTGGCAGAAGGAAATTATTGGGGTATTGCCCTCTCTGTGAAAGATGGTGAGGCACTTATTGCTGGATACCATAGAGACCTTTTCACAGATGGGTCGTATGATGACATCACATCCATTTTTCTTCTTTCTGCAATTTCACCACTTGATGATGAATCGTGGGAACTAACTGAAGAAATAATTCCTAATTTAATGACCCCAATAGGGCAAATAGGTTCAGTACAAGTAGCACATGGTGAAGAGTTAGTTCATCTAATTTATCAGGTGACACATGATGATGGGACAGGTATAGAGAGAGTTGGGACATTCTATGCGCACGGAAGAGTGGGGAATGAAAACTGGTCATTCCGCAAATTAGTTGGAGATGAGACTTCAATTACTCAGTTAGCAGTTCTTTCAGATTCCAAGGGTAAGGATATTGTAATTCTCGCATGGCGAGAAGGTCAAGGTCATGATTCAGAACTTGTGGTTACTAGAAGTGACAGCACAATGCAAAATCAAGAGGTAAAGAATATCTCAGCACCTGGGATGTTGGAACTCAAGTTCACTAGTACTGAACGAGGGATCCAAATTTTCCATGATTCAGTAGGTCCTTCTGGAAGGCAGATAGTATATTCACTTGCTGACGCAGATGAAACGATGATTGGTACGCCTATTTCTGAAGGTGAACTAATTAATACTGGCAGGAGTTTGAAATCCGGTGAAACGCATATATTCTACCTTTCTCC
>DASCSU010000208.1:0-1016 GCA_034399495.1 Candidatus Thalassarchaeaceae archaeon | reverse complement strand
ATCTGCTAATTCTTGAGAGTCTCCCCATTTTGTTGCAATGCCCAACCCTTCAGATTCACATAAATCACCCATATGGCATCCCGAATTAACCACGCTAGGCCTACCATACGAAGCCGCATCAAACATCTTGACTGGAATTGCACCTTCCATAATGTTACCTCGACTTGGAGGATACATTGCATACATTACAGAAATTTCAGCCATCAGTTCAGATAATTGTTCTGAAATAAATGCTCCAATAACTTCTGCATTTAGCCACCCCTCTGACTTAGCTTGTCGCACCATATTTGCAACATCAATGGAAGCATTACCATCGCCTGCAATCAATAGCGAAGGGCGCTCATCTTCTGAAATCAGATGTACTGCATCTAAAAGTAAACGAAAGGATTCAATTTCACGAACTCTACCTAAATAACCCACTGTGAAGTTCTTAGCAATTGGTAAAGAATCCCGGATAGGAGGCCTATTTTCAACAACAATAGATTCTAGCCCGCTATCAGCCAACCATTTCTGGAATCCTCCTGAAGAAGTAACTATTGCAGAAACTTGGGAGGCCTGATTCAACATTTTTCTACGAAATCTACCCGCAACAAAACGGCGGAGCAACGATTTTGGTTTGGGCATTAGAACCCATGTGTGATGGAGGTCATGCATATCAAAAAGTACAGGAATTGAGGGATTACCGCCTACATGTGACCGTTTAGCAACTTGTAGCCCAATCCCAAGAGTATCAGCATCGTGACAGTGAATCAAATCTATTTCGCCTATTGCTGCAATAACCGCTTTGCGGAATTTACTAAGCCCTCTAACAGTAGACAAAGTGCCCCCATATGGGGTGTATCCAACACAATGCCGTACAATCTTCACGCCATCAATGATTGTCTCTTTTTGTAAATCCTCTAACCGGTCAAATGCGTGAATAGTAACATCATGACCAGCAGCCACTAACCAACCGGCCTCCCTTAGCACCCTAGGGTCGGGATTGCAGCCATTTGATACTACTGCAGCAACCCTCG
>DASCSU010000207.1:0-1036 GCA_034399495.1 Candidatus Thalassarchaeaceae archaeon | reverse complement strand
GTTTCACCTACAAGGCGTGTTGATACTGCAATAAGGAATCTTTGCATTGGTGCAATCGAATCATCTAAAAAACAACGTTCCATTGAAAATTCATTATCTAAAGAATTAATGCTTGCCTCTGATGCTAATCCTGACTCTTATGCAGTAGGTAAAAAGGAAGAAATTGAACGTCAGGCTGAAGCAGCACACAACTAAAGTGATTAAAAATGGGCCGTAAAGAAGACAACATAAAGCGTGCAACCGCTTTATTCACCAAGCTAGATAATATTCGTAACATAGGTACCGCTGCGCATATTGACCACGGAAAGACTACTCTTTCTGATAATTTGATCTTTGGAGCAGGAATGATGTCTGAAGATTTAGCAGGTAAACAACTAATGCTAGATTTTGATGAACAAGAATCCGCCCGTGGAATCACTATTAACGCTGCTTCGGCTTCTATGGTTCACGAAGTTGAAGGCACTGACTTTCTTATCAATCTCATTGATACACCCGGACACGTAGATTTTGGGGGCGATGTAACAAGAGCTATGCGCGCAGTAGATGGATGTTTCATTCTTACTTGTGCTGTAGAAGGTGCTATGCCTCAAACAGAGACAGTTGTTCGTCAAGCTCTTAAAGAGAAAGTTAAGCCAGTTTTATTCATCAATAAAGTTGATCGTCTAATCAACGAACTACAAGTCACACCAGAAGATATGCTAGAGAGATTCAAAGTTCAGATTACTAGAGTTAACAACCTAATTCGTCAATTCGCACCTGAAGAATACAAGAAGGAATGGCAAGTCAGTGTCATGGATGGTACTGTTGCATTTGGTTCTGCGTATCATAACTGGGGTATCACGATTCCATACATGAAAAAGTCGGGGGTAAATTTCACCCAGATTTTCGAATACTGCCACAATGAACAGCAGAAGGAATTGGCCAAGAAAGCCCCCGTACATGAAGTTCTACTGGATATGGCAGTCTCTAAATTGCCAAATCCAGTTCAGGCACAAGTTTACCGTATCCCCAATATTTGGACTGGTGACATGGAATC
>DASCSU010000206.1:0-1064 GCA_034399495.1 Candidatus Thalassarchaeaceae archaeon | reverse complement strand
AAGACAATACAAGAGTTGAAGCGCGTCGTCTTTGAGCCGATTCTGATTGATCTGCGAATGCTTTGGGCCCAATTCCAAGTTTCAAAGCCATGCGAAGCCAAAGTGGCAGAAATCGTTTGAAATCATTAAGTGATTGAGAGCAGAACCAAAGTGCTGCTCCACATGCAAGTAGGACTAAATCTCCATCTTTCCAGAGCCATTCTGTAGGGTTAATAGAGTTAGCAATATCAGCTAGAGCAATGATTACTGAAATGAATCCAATAGCATAAATCATGGCATCGGCAAGTAGGAGACCGAAGTCTGCACTTCTTTCACCTTCCATAACCTCAAAGCGAGCACGCGAATGCTCAAGAGAAAGCTCCTCAATCTCATCCACAAGCGGGGGTAATCAATCGATTTCATAATAGTGCCCGTCCTATATCACTGCCCATAGGGATTCCGAGGGCTGGTGATGGGTGTCGAGGTTTGGTTAACAGGATTTGAGCCATTTGGTTCTCATGATGACAATATCTCACAAATTATTGCAGAAATGCTCAATGGGTTTGAAGGAAAGATTTCATTGGGAGATGCAAGAGGGCCTTATGCCGCAGAATTTAGAGAATCAGAAGTTGCTATCAAGGCTGAAACTCTTACTGTGGACGAGGCTGGAACAAAAGAGATAGTCCAACGCCTGCAAAATCAAACTCCACAAGCAATAATTCACCTAGGTTTTGCTGAGAATAGAGATACGATATGTATCGAAGCAACAGCATACAATCAACTTGATTTCAGAATGCCTGATAATAGTGGGAGGGTGATGGCTGGATGTATCGTCAATGAATCGGGGCATAATTTGCTACATTCAACGGCCCCAATCAATCTAATCATGGCAGAATTCGATGGGGATGAGAGAGTCAAGAAGAGTGAAGATCCCGGGCGCTTTGTTTGCAATGAAATATATTTCAGAACACTCGATGCAATCGGAGAGGCTGATTGTAGGGACCGTATTGGTCGTATTATCCCAGTACTGTTTGTTCATTTGCCTCCATCAGATAAGTTGGCGCTTGAAAATCAAGTTGATTTAG
>DASCSU010000205.1:0-1097 GCA_034399495.1 Candidatus Thalassarchaeaceae archaeon | reverse complement strand
CACTGGCAACAGTAATTGCATTCGTATCAAATCTGTTTTTGGGCCATGGGCTTTGGACATTATACCAAGCAGCAGGTTGGTCATTAGTCGCGTGTACGGGGGCGTACCTTTCCACATGGCTTGTTAATTCAGAAGGAAAATTGAACCTGAATCGCCTTATGGTCTTAGGTTTCGCTTCAGCTTTTGCTTTCGATTGGTTTGTTTCACTAAGCGTATTGCACACCCAACCGCCTTCTTATCTCGCACCTTATTTGATTCAAGGATTTGTATATGATTTGGTGCATGCGTTTGGCAACCTTGCGTTTGCAGCATGGCTTGGCGCCCCAGTTAGTGATATGTTGAAGCGCCACTATTCAGTCAACTTGGAGGCAACAAAGAATGTCCCGCTCGCCGTCTGAATTGACAATGGTTTTCATTGCTCGAAAGGACCTCAAGTTGTCCGCTGGTAAATTAGCAGCACAAGTTGGCCATGCTACTGCTGACTGCATTACTAAGGCAGAACGCACAGAACCTAGAATGCTTGATCGTTACATGAAAGTGGGACAGAGGAAAGTAGTCTGTCAAGCGGCTAATGAGGACGAGTTGCGTAGATTATTTGGAGAGGCAAAAGCAGCCGGGATAATTGCCTCATTGATTACTGATGCCGGCCACACAGAGATTCCAGCGGGAACAGTTACCGTTGTTGGTTTGGGTCCAGGTGATAGGGACAAGATTGATTCAATTACGGGTTCACTACCTTTACTCTCTTGAGCGTTAGCCTCATGGCTGAGGCCTGTTAGGGTAATGCATGGGCGACGGGGTTCTTGATGCTGAACTCTCTGATGAAGATGCAGAAGTTCTTGATGCAGTTCTTGACATTGACAAGTCTGCAGAACGTCGTGAGAAGCAACAGTTGAATCTTGCATTTGGCGCAACAGCTGCCTTTGTTGTAGTGTTCATGCTCATTTCAGCACTATGGGGTATTGCTGACGAACTGATTGGTGGGGGTTCAGAAGAGACTGGGGCTGCTAACGAGGTTGGCATCTCATGGTTAGAGCCAATTTACATGCCACGTCATGAAGAATGTATTGATCCAGACAATGGGCAAGACCCTGACT
>DASCSU010000204.1:0-1136 GCA_034399495.1 Candidatus Thalassarchaeaceae archaeon | reverse complement strand
GTAGTGGCGATGGCTCCTCTAATGGACAAACAATTCCCGATTGGGACAATGGGTTTGCCTACATTGATGACCCTACAACTCTTGACTTAGCATCAGATTTTGATGTGGCAAGTCCTGACCTTTCACTCAGTGTTGGCGATTGGGATGCTAGTAGTGAGCAGTGGATCAACCGCAGCCTTTGGGGCAACGCCTCTTGGGGAGTCTTTGACAAGACATACGGTGGCAATTGTTGCGAACACTATCTTGCTGCTACCGAATGGGGTTGGCTGTTGAATTTCGGTGGCGAATATCCTACATGGTCAGAAGATAGAGGGCACACATGGCAAGACTGGAAACCATCCTTGCTCACAGATATTGCTTGCAGAACACCAAAGCCGACAATCACTGGACAAGAAGGACTCGGTGAAGGCAGTATTGTCCAAACTACAAATGGCGATATCATCTCAATGGGTTGGTTCCCTTACCCTTCAAGCAGTGGAGGGGACCAGTTCTACGCATTCCTATGGGACGGTGATAGTGAATCATGGAGTTGGTGTTACAATCGTTTGACTGAACCATTCTATGACCGCTCTTGGCAAGTTGAAATTGTTGGACCTATCTCAAGCAACATTGGTAGTGGTGACTGGGGTAGTTTAGTAATCAGCAATTTCTGGCACCAATCATCAAATCGCGGTGGTCAAATCAGTGTAGATGGTCTGAACTACTACTACTTCGAGTTCCCTGACAAAGATGCAAATCTTGACGTTGAAACTGTTGATTTGAAATTTGATAACTTGACTGCCGCTTGGGATTTCACCAAACCACACAAGGAGATGCGTGCTTTCCCTGTTCCTTCAGGCGGGCTTTATTTCCCAAGTTTCTTTGATGATGGAGGAGATGCTTGGCTAGACACTTCGCTCAACTGGTGGAGAGCTGAGACTGCTGAGGGCAACAGTTTGCCAAGCGAATACTGTGCCTTTGATTCATCTGCTGCACTTCACTGTGTTACCAAAGAAGGCGTGATTTTGACTCATCAAGTATCAGGAGATGGTGGTGAGACTTGGGATAACCAAACCTACAATTTGACTGGAGTTGCTGACTCGATTGAAGAATGGGAGTTCCACGCTAATGGGGAACACGACCTGTTTGTTCTCAAT
>DASCSU010000203.1:0-1213 GCA_034399495.1 Candidatus Thalassarchaeaceae archaeon | reverse complement strand
GATGTTCATAATTTGCTGGTAAAGCAAACTCAGCAGTGCCATATTTTTCAGCATTCCATCCTGCATCGGAGAAGAATGGTTCGATATGTGTCGCTTTGGCGCTGTGAAGAAGATGAGCAGTTGCTCCACAATCTATTATCGCTTGAAAAAAAGGTCTGTCAGCATGATGTTTTTGTCGGCCCCAAGGTGGATTTGTAATTACTAAATCAACCTCTGAGATATGATGCAGTTCAGCCTCAAGTATGGAGGCTAAATCATCTGCTCCTATCGTTGCATGTATGGGGACACCCATCTCCCAGAAACCTTCACCCTTTAGGTTCGATTTTGCTACACCCCATGCTTCTTCATCGGCTTCGATTGCAAGTGCTTTTCCCGCACCTAAAAGCAACGCTCCGATAGCCATGATACCATTGCCACAACCAAGGTCGGCAACCATACAATCTTGAGTTAAATCACCAAATTCAATGATGTCCATTAACCAGCGTGCTGCAAGTTCACCTTCAATGCTGTATTGCTCTAATTCAACATTATTGCAGGGGTGTTGCTCCAACTGTGATAGCGTGATTGCGAGTTGCTTTAGTCCCCCTGCCATGTGTCTCGGAGTAACTCATCTGAAATCAACTCATGCGCAAAGTGGCAAGATATAGGGCACTTCCATTCGAAAATTTGACCTAGGGATTAGAAGTCCTGCATCAAATTCTTTAGGTTGTTAGTTACTTGGTGGGTAGATTGCTTATGTTCGCCATTATTCACATTCTTGTGAGTATTTATGCTAGCATTTCTCTTTACTAATTGTATTGTATTGTCATTTTCTGTTTGTGATGCAGATAGGTTATGGCCTGCTCGTTGGCTGGCTAGAGCAAGTGCTTCTTGTCGAAGTTTAATCATGATTTCAGGACCTGGTAGAGAATCTCCACAAAAGCGGCAGAATTTGGTGTTGTCATCTTGTTGTTCAGAACATGAGGGGCAGTATACCATGGTGACCAAATGCTGCGCGTTGATTACATCAATTGAATGTGCCGCAACATTTGACCATTATTTTGAATGTCAAAGTAGTATTAACTGGCATTCTCAACGAAAATACTCCAAACATCGAGTCCAGCAGCGGTAGCCCTTTCTGAAACTTCTTGGAACGCAGGACTTTCCATTACTTGATCTGGTTCAAGGCCGCCAGCAATAAGAAGTTGAATTATATCTACTAATTCTTCTTTGA
>DASCSU010000202.1:0-1231 GCA_034399495.1 Candidatus Thalassarchaeaceae archaeon | reverse complement strand
CTAACTGATGAAAATAGTGACCGGGTTGGCGCTGTCCGTTCAGACTGGGTGATAGGTGTTGCTGGGGCTGAAATTCCTTGGTTAGGTACAGTCAAATTAGCAGCCTCATCAAATTCTGCTGAAGTAACAGGACATACATGGCGAATGCTTTGTTTGAGTGCCATCGTCCTTCTTGCAGCCACTTTCACGGTTGAACAAGTTACTGAGAAAATGTTAACTGGGGCACCAGAGATTACTCAAGCAATGAAGGAAGAAGAGGAACATTCAGAAGAAGAGTGATGCCAAAACATTACAATTCAAACTATATCAACAATGGTAACAAAATTATTATCATAAACATCCCGAATAAAATAAGACTAGAAAAGCTTGAAATTTTATTGACAGTTTTTTCTACTTGTAATGGATGTGAATTAGAAGAGAACTTAGCGAAGAAGGAAAAATAATCGTGTAAGCGATCTTTGAGCAGATGGCCCCCATCGAATGGAATTAGCGGAATGAGATTAGCGAAACCAAGCAGAATATTCATCCAAATTATCCAAAATAGAAGGTGAAGCAGAACATTAGTTCCTACTGGGCCAATGAAAGAATCAGTGGTTAGAAGGTCAGCCTCATTTGGATGCATGATTTCACCCTTGAAATTAATTGGGCTGGAAAGGATACTTGCAGGCTGAATTGCAAAACCAATTGTGACACTCACTGGGTTACTAGGCGCATCGTGTGCTAGAGGCCCAGCTAGCCTTTCAGCACCCTTACCATTTGAGGCAAGCCCACTTACTCCAAGAAAAGCATCACCCTCGCTAATTCCATACGCTTCTAGAATTTCAGAATCGGTTCCTTGATCAATAGCATATTGATAATGGTCAGCAAGAGTCAATGAAATATTTCTCTCCTCTCTATCCCCTTCACTATCAGGAAGAGATAGGACTGTGAGTGTGATGTTATCACCTGCTCTATGTGAATCAAGTAAGGTTGAAAAATCAGAGTAATCAGTCACATCTGAGCCATTTACATGAGTTATTACTTCCCATGGCTCCAATCCTGCGTCTGCTGCCGGTTGACCCTCAATGATTCCTTCAGCATGTACTCCTGCAATTGCCGGAGTCATTGTATTGGCAACCAAAGCTAATACGAGAAAACAAAGGAAACCCCCGTAGATATTGACTGCTGGCCCGGCAGCAAAAACTCGTTGTCGTTCACGCCTTGGTGCCCGTAATAGTTCCCTACCTTCAGG
>DASCSU010000201.1:0-1324 GCA_034399495.1 Candidatus Thalassarchaeaceae archaeon | reverse complement strand
ATCATCTGAAACATTTGATTCACCAGTAGAGGAAATTGACCCCACCGGCACAGGGAACATCGTTGTGCGGCCATCTACCAAAACTGACGCTGCTTGGCCTGCCTTGCGAGTTATGCCTTTGTCCAAATCATCATGGCCTATAGATAGAGAAAGCATGGCTGAATGGGCGCGTGCTAGAGCAGATTTGCATTTTGAGAGAGAATGGGGACTCGCACGCGAGTCGTGGGAAGAAGATCCAAATCGTGTTGGAGATTGGATTTCTTTTGATGCAGCACGCAAAGATGAATCTCTACAGATGGTTTATGCGGGAATTGAATTTCATCTAGATGAAATCGAAGATTGCATCGGTGCAGGGGGTGGACCACTCTTTGCTGATTGGCGTGCTGGGAAAAATAGACCCCAATGGCCAGCACCTGATGGATTACCCTACAACCACTCTGCACCTCACCTATGTGCTGAAACTGAAGGCGAAATCACTTGGTGCGAAGCTTGGGAAGTAGCAAGGCCCTGGTTCTGTGACCCTGATGCGGGATTATTTTCACTTACTACTATTCACCCAGAGGGGTGGTTGCAAGGGGAGTATGACCTAGTTTACAGGTGGACTGGTAAAATTAGAATCCATGATGTAAAAGCGAGTGTTGGCACTTCAGATTTCTCCTTTGGTTACCCTGAACAATTAGCAACCTACTCCTACCTATGGTGGGCTACTCACCAGAAAAAAGAGATCGTAGATGAACTAGAAATCTGGTATCTTGGAGTACCAATCAGAAAGAAGATTGCACTACCTGATGAAAAATCACTATTGAGATTGGAAAAACGGCTAAAGCCACTGCATGAACGCCTAAAGTTAGCAGAAAGACACCTAGAGAGCAACTACCCTGGCAAGCCAGCACCTGTCAGAGAATTTCTTTCTGGCGGTGTGTTATCAAATGCAGAGCCAGAGGTTGGCATGGCTAGATGTGAGTCATGTGAATACCAATTCGTCTGTAGTGAATCACCACAATTGCGAGAACTTCCCAATGGAGGAGATAGGCGCTTTGCTGAAAGTTCATCAGCGAGAGTTAACTGCACCGCAATTGCCGATATTTACCCCTTTGTTACCGTTTTAGGGACTGTTCGTGATCCGAACATGGTCAAGCAGTGGCCAAGTTTTGAGAAGGAATATCTCCAATTCTTCCTTGATATGGGTCCCGGCAATTGGCTCGCTGTCGTGGTGAAAAAGGATGACCCCGAACTTCCAAGTGGATTTGAACACGGGGCGAAGGTCAGAATCAAGAGAGGAATCATTGCTTCTGGCTGGAATAGAGAGTTGGGCAATCACCTA
>DASCSU010000200.1:0-1466 GCA_034399495.1 Candidatus Thalassarchaeaceae archaeon | reverse complement strand
AAGCGGGCCCACAGAGAGCGGCATCGTATACTGATCTTCCTGTTGGTGGCAGTTATGTTACAGATGCAGCAGGTGGAACTTGGTACAACGCACCAGATGGTGGCCAATGGGCCATGCAGGGTGATGGTTCGTTCATCAAGAATTGAACTACAAAATCCCCTTTGGGTTTGCGGATGCTTGAATGCAACTATACGTTTGCCATTGCTTCTTGAATGATTTCTTGTATCGAGACTTCGGGTTTTATTTCAACTCGTTGTGACATTTCCCACCCATCTACAATCCCCCATACTTCATCGCCGGGTCTACTATTGTATTGAGGTGAGGCGCCAGTTTGCCCAGAGATTATCTCTGCCAATTCACTCATTCTGACCCCCTGCCCCCTACCTATTGCGAGCATCTCTCGAGTGGGGGGTGGTTTTTGCATGACGGATTCAATTATTCTGACTAAGTCCGTGACGTGAATCATATCTTTGACCTCTTCACCAGTCCCTGGGACATTGAAAAATCCAAAACTTGCTTCACGGCAAAGATGGTGGACAACGCCGTGCCCTTCATTATTTTCCGGTGATAACCCTTGGACATTTGCGGTTCTTAGAATAGTCACAGGGTGAGTGTCCATTGCGTGTTCTAGTGCACTTTCTTCAACCCATAATTGGCCTTCAGCCGCAACATCTCTTGGAGAAAGTGGGGATTCAGATGAGTAGTATTCATCTTCTCTTCTAGGGTTGGGGTGTACCCTTAGTGAACCTACTAGGATTAAGTGAATGCCTTGGTGTGATTGTACAGTTTTGAGGATTTTTCTGGCATTATCTCTCATTAACCGTAATACTTCTTGGTCGGATCTTGCCATACTTTGGTCTGGAGGATGGCCATTGAAGTGGACAATGGTATTACATGATGCAAGAATTGCAGGCAACATGTCCTTATCATCGATAATCTCGGGGGTTATAATTTGGCAAGCATCTCCTAATTGTGCCTGCAAGTAGTGTGCAATGAAGCCTTCATCCCCACTGACTGCTACCCGCATATGTCTCCCTCGGGCACGACATTATTCGTCACCATCTATCATTATGTCGGTCTATATTGAAGATATTTATCGCGTGGTAACGGGATTTTGAAAGATGTTGTTTAGTGAAATCATTGAGGTAATTGATGTTGTGCTTTAGTAGGGTTCAAGTGCTTAATCGGGGGGGCAGTAAATCAATGGGTTGGGACGACACATTCGCCAGCCGCTTAATCAACCGAGATTTGACAATAGGAGTCATTGGGCTAGGCTATGTTGGTTTACCAACTGCACTTGGTTTTCTTGATGCAGGATTCCGGGTTCGGGGTGTGGATGTCACTCAGCGAGTAATCGATGCTCTTTCGAGGGG
The DNA here is from genome assembly GCA_034399495.1 of Candidatus Thalassarchaeaceae archaeon. Lineage (GTDB taxonomy): Archaea > Thermoplasmatota > Poseidoniia > Poseidoniales > Thalassarchaeaceae > MGIIb-Q1. The sequence goes on along the minus strand of DASCSU010000200.1, from coordinate 93 downwards.
GGAGAATCCAGGTGATGACCCTCAACATGATGATATAATCCCTCAATCTCAGAATGAAAATTGGCTAGTTTCTACTAATTCTGCTGATTTGGT
>DASCSU010000199.1:0-1663 GCA_034399495.1 Candidatus Thalassarchaeaceae archaeon | reverse complement strand
TTTCCCAATAATTTGGTGTAGAGGGAAATTCCATGGTGTGATGAAGGCACAAACACCAACAGGTTCCTTGAGAATTAAGGAATTGCGTACTTCTTCTTCCCAACTAAACTCCTCAAGTATCTTGGCGTATGATCTAGCGACTACACGAGGGGTTCCAACCATGGCCATCCTACTGTATTCAATCGGTGTTCCAACTTCTGCTGTAATGAGTTGAGCAAGTTCCTCTCCTCTTTCTTTGAAAGCACCTGATATAGCATTCAAAAACCCAATTCTTTCTTCGATACTACTCTGAGACCATGATGGGAAAACAGCTTTGGCTGCAGCCACGGCTGAATCTACGTCACTCTGGGATGCAATCGGAACTGAACCAATCACTTCTTCTGTTGTTGGATTAATTACATCAATGGCTCCATCACCATTTGGGGAAACCCACTCGCCATTGATGTATAACTGACTTCGCTGCATCATGAATCATGTCACCTAGTTATCTCTAATCAATTCGCGCACTTAAGAGGTATGACCGAGACGCGGGGGTATGTCAATTAATGTTAAGAGGCTAGATGGAGGGTTGGCGGTAGTAACTTTACTTGCAGAATCTGCTCAAAATGCCTTTAGTATTGAATCTATAAATCAGATATCAACAGTACTGAATTCATTGATGGATGATGATGAAATTACTGCCTATGTCCTCACGGGTTCTGGTAAATTTTTCTGTGCTGGTGCTGATATCAATCAGTTTAGGACTAGTTACGATAACGGAACTATTGCTGATTTTGTCCGTGGACTCACGGATATACTACACCCACTAATTGTTAGAATTAGGCAATCAGATACCATCTATGTGGCTGCCATTAATGGTGCAGCGGCAGGAGGAGGGCTTGGACTGGCATTGGCTGCCGATTATCGTATTGCTAATCCCAATGCTAAACTGGCCGCAGCCTATTTTTCACTTGGATTAAGTCCAGATGGTGGCACAACATGGATACTACCTCGTTTAGTAGGTGAGCAAAAATCTCGTAAGTTCTTTTTTGATAATGAAACATGGTCTGCAATTGATGCACTAGAAAGTGGTGCGGTCGATGAAGTGGTAAATGACGAAGAGCTTGTTAATCGAGCAATTAAAGTAGCACAAGAATGGGGTAAATGGCCAAAGGCTAGTAGAGGTGGAACCAAGCAGTTACTTGAATCACAATCCTACAATAATTTCTCAGATCAATTAAAAAATGAACAAGATTGCATAGTGTTAGCAAGTCAAACCGAGGATTTCTCTGAAGGCGTAAATGCGTTTCTTAAGAAAGATTAACCGTTGTGAAAAAAGAATGCCGGCTAATAATTAGAGAGTACGCTCAATCTTTTTGCCCGTTGACCAATCGTATATCCCCTTTCCACTTTTCTTTCCCAGTTCACCTGCTGCTACTAGGCGATCTAGCATCGGATGTGGCCTATACGATTCATCTTCGAATGCTTCTGCTAGGTTGTTAAGTATATCTCTGCGGACATCTAGCCCAACCAAGTCAGTCAGTTCTAGCGGCCCCATGGGGTGCTTGTATCCAAGCTGCATTGCAGTATCGATATCAGTCGCTGATGCGACTCCATCAGCCAGCATCCGAATAGCCTCATTCCCGAGGACTACTCCAAGCCTACTGGTGGCAAACCCAGGAAC
>DASCSU010000198.1:0-1667 GCA_034399495.1 Candidatus Thalassarchaeaceae archaeon | reverse complement strand
CTCGGTAACTAACCTCAACCATATGTGCCGCTAATGCACCTGTATGAAAGCAATTGTGGCTATATCTAGATACAAAATTAGTTCTATGAGGAAAAAGACGAACCCGTCAACTTAATTTCCAAGAAATCCACCCACCGCAATATGATAATTAAGCAATATATTGAGGCAAAAACATGATGGCAGAGGCATTACTCGCCAAAATAATGAACGGGAGAAATGGGCTGCCTGACCGTTCTAGAGAGATTCGAATTTCTAATTGGGTGATGGGCCTTTCTATTGGCTACCTTATCGCAGCTTTTCTAGTACCTGCATTATTGCCCACAGATACAATTCCTGAATTATCTGGGCGGGCCAACGCTTTCGACTACATGTCAAAAAACTCCACATGGGGCGATTGGGGAAATGAACCACATCCAGAAGGAAGTTCAATGGGTCATGACCAATCAGAACATGGGGGGAAATTCGCATGGTCTGAACTTGATCTATTCAGCGCGATAGTATATGGTTTTGGAGACTTGAACTGTCATCAAAAACATGAGAGGTCGTGGGACATAAATGGTAATCAAATGGCAGTATGCACTAGAGATGTTGGCATTTTCGCTGGTATTTTTGTTGGTGGCCTAATTTTTCGAAGGCGCGGGTTGAATCGCTGGACTGTAAGAGACTCAATCATCTCTGTTCTCCCTGATGAAAAGGTTGAACCAATATATTTCAAAGACCGCAGATTTCTGCTAGCATTTGGTGGAATTGCATTGCTCTTATTGCCTACAGCACTTGATGGAGGGCTACAAGCAATATCTGATTATGAATCAACAAATGCAAAGAGACTCTTGACTGGATTGATTATGGGAATTGGACTGGGTTTGTTTTTCTGTGCAGTATTCGCAGCAAATCCAAAACCATTTGATTTTGATGCAGAGAAAGTAAAACTACCCGCGAATGCTCGCCTTGTGCCTACTAAAGATAACAAAAGCGAAAGTGATAATGCGGCCTCTGAAGAAGAGTGAAGGATGGCTTTGAGAGTCCTGAAAGCCTATAACTGAGTCTTAGCAAATGATTACTTCATAGCGACAGTTTATCCACCCCGCCGACTGTCATGGGTTGGGGGCGAAGCCATGTATCTCATCACCGTTGAAGGGGGCGATGGCAGTGGCAAGGGAATTGCAACCAAGATGTTGGAGGAAATTCTAATCCAAGAGTTCACTTTCTTTGGAGTTTGGGCTACTGGTGAGCCACGCCGCGAACACCCACTAGGTCAACTCGCCGTGGAATCTGTTAGGACAGGTGAGGCTGGCCCCGTCAGAGAAGCGAGCCTCTTTGCAGCAGACAGGTTAGATCATTCCCATGCTTGGATCCTACCACGATTGAGGAAGGGGACCGCTGTATTATCTGAGCGAAATGTACACTCCTCACTAGTTTACCAAGGGATAGTTGGTGAAATTGGGCTAGAAGAAACTGCCAAACTGAATAGTGCCGCATGTGTGCCTGACCTCTGTATTTGGGTAGATTGTGACCCTGAGATGGCACTGAGAAGAATTACGCATGGTACTCTTCGTGAAGCAACCTTAGATAAACAAGAATACTTCGAAACTGATGAATTACAGATCAAAATCAGAGCTGGTTATGCCTCACTTCTTGGAGGCGAAGTTCCTATTCCTGAACCATTC
>DASCSU010000197.1:0-1671 GCA_034399495.1 Candidatus Thalassarchaeaceae archaeon | reverse complement strand
CATCTAGATAGAATCAACAACAGTCTAACCTTGAGTGATGAACCGGTTGATGAAAGAAGCCGAATAATCGACATTCTCTAATCAAGGGTATGCAGGCCCTGGCTCAAAGCAGTAGTGGACCGTTTGGTGCTCACTCTTGAGAGATCTCACATCTGCCTTAACCGAAGCCGGCTCCTCACCTTTGAGTAACACACGAGCATATAGAGAAGCAACGTCTTTCATTTGGTCAACACCCATTCCAACACGAGTTAATTCCTGCACACCCAGCCTTAATCCAGAAGGAGTTAGAGCCTTGGTATCACCTGGTAGCATATTCATGTTGGTGATTATACCTGCATCTTCCAGTAATTGTGCGGCTTTAGCCCCAGCTCCTGAATCCTGCCCTCCATGCCGAGTCAATATCTGATGGCTCGCAGTGTAACCTCTCTCTTCAGCCAATACATCGAATCCTTCTGCCGCCATCGCTTCTCCAAATGCCTTAGCATTGGCCACAATATCTGCAGCATAATCTGCCCCGAATTCTGCGAATTCTGCCAAAGCAACAACTTTACCTGCTACATGATGTAGGTGATAAGAGGAATTAGTGCCAGGGAAAATTGCTGAGTTAAGGCGCCTTTGGAATTTCTCATCTTCAGTATCTGATATCAAAAAGCCACCTTGCGGGCCTGGGAAAGTCTTGTGTGAAGAGCCGGTCATCACATCTGCACCTTCACGCAATGGGTCTTGGAACTGGCCACCAGCAATTAGGCCTAACACATGTGCGCCATCGTACATCACACGCGCACCAACTTCATGTGCGGCATCCGCCATTTCTTGGAGAGGGGTGGGGAAGAGAAACACAGATTGACCGACCAAGGCTAATTTGGGCTCTAGTTGGCGAATCAAAGCACAAGCCGCATCCACATCTGGTTCCATTCTTGCTTCATCCCAAGGATAGGTATGAAGATCCAAACCCCTCAGCCCAACAGCACCCATACGAGCATGAGAAATGTGACCACCGTCTGCTGTAGATACTGCTGTAATTTGATCACCAGGATTAGTTAATGCCTTCAAAGCGGCAATGTTGGATACGGTTCCAGAAGTTGATTGAATGTTAGCGAAGCGTGAATTGAATACTTGTTTTGCTAGTGAAATTCCCAGTGATTCTATGTCATCAAAGTCGTCACAACCTTGGTAGTAACGCTTCCCTGGCAAACCTTCTGCATATCTCCCATGAAGGTCAGAATTGATTGCATCTCTAACCATAGGTGAAATGATATTCTCGCTGGCAATCATAGGCAGACCAAAACCGTAGTGAAGGCCGCTTGCAACTGTAGCAGCAAGGACTGATTCGGCGTGAGCCTTGTTGATTTCACCTGCCATGCGATGCTAGCCGGCCGAGGCCGCCCTTCAACTTCGCGTATAATTTGAAAACATCTGCTATTGAAATAGGAAAAATATGCAATTGTTATCACTCTATTTTCTGCATCCTGTTAGCTTCGACCCATTCATCCCAACTAGTTTCAAACCCAACATAGTGAATCAGATACTGACCACCTGTTTTTTCACGAATTATGGAATCCCACCAACTACCTTGCCACTCTACCTTGATTTGTTCGCCTACTGAAAATGGATCATTAAAGGGGTGCTCATCGGGCCTTACTTTCCACCCGGTAGGGCCAACCACATACA
>DASCSU010000196.1:0-1682 GCA_034399495.1 Candidatus Thalassarchaeaceae archaeon | reverse complement strand
TCACTCGAACACTCACCCTAAGGTGATGGCTATCCCAAACTGAAAGAACAGGCTCGATAATTCGGTCATGTTGGGCAGCAGTTCTTGCTACAGTGGCTAATAGAATCCTTAATCCAGTATCATGAGCAATCTCATCCAATCTAGCCCGCGCTCCATATCTTCGCATCAGTGGAGCGGGCGAGGAGCCAGTCAAAGCAGCAACATCAGTAGCAGTAACTTCTAACACAGCCTTTCTTGCAAGTGATTGAATCACTGGGTCAAGGAATGGAATTGGAGAGCCAAATGGGTCGATGTCTACCCACTGCCAGCCTCTTGACAAGGCAATCTGTCTTGCATCCCCAACAATTGGATGAAAGCCAATCAATTCTGATGCAGAATTACAGTGGTAGTTTGCTTTAGCCCATTCCATTGAATCAGAATTAAGATCACACAGTGTTAAGTCAAGTCGTTTTACCAATTCATCAGGCAATTCATGACATAGTCGAAGGCTTCTGACACCGCTTGCAGCCAAGGAATCTAGCATGCGTACAGGCTTGTCCCCTGCAAGTAAACCAACACTCATTTCGTGGGCCATGAGAAGAATGCTTCTCGTCCTATTACCAGACATTGCATGGTTATGGAACACGCTTCTCTCTTTTTTTGATGCAGGACCAGCGAGATTGACTTCCCCTTCAACATAATTGCTTGGTAAATGAATGTGGGTACGCCCCTCAAGGAGTACTTCACCCGGCCACCCCATCGGCAAGTCTTCGCCCATCAAGTCAAGCCGACCCTCTCTTCTTCATGAACTTGCTTTACTTAGATGCATGTTCAAAATACCTGAATGTGTTGCTTGGCTAAAGGAATATATGGGTTAATGAAATTACTTTTTAATCATCTGAACTGACGCTGTAAATGTGGATTTCTTTGTTCATGCATCAGTATTGCAAAGTGGATTTGCTCAAATTGCGTCCTCAAAATGTTATCATTCAATAGCCCAAGAACAACCGACGCCAATCTGTCCCCTAGTGGTAAATTTGAATCATCATACATGCAAACTGGTTGCCCAAATGCGATTCTGTTTTTCGAAGTTGTTTGAATCAAATATGGGACATTATGAGCCCCTCTGCCAGGTTTTACTCGCCAAGTAACACCCGATGGTCCATCAATGAATAATGCTCCATCAAGTTTTTTGATTTTATCTGAATTGGCATCAACAATTGATCTGAAAAGACTAAATGAACGCTCAAGTGGAGTAATTCTGGCATCCTCTGCTTTTATCCCAATTAATTTAGTAAGGTTTCTAGTCAACGCTCTGAGTCTATCTGATACAAGCATAGATGGCCGCCCACCCCATATTCTGAGAAACCGTTCTAAGAGGCTAGGTTGGGTTGGTAATGGCATTACAAATCTGCCACGAGCACCAAATTCTGTCCCCAGCAAATAAGTGTCATGACTCCAATCACAAAGTGGTGCAGGAATAGTGTTCATACGTTTAGATTCAGGTTGAGGTGCATCAGCAGCTCCAACTAATGAAAAATGACCACCTCGAAGTGCCTCTCTTCTGTCTGTTTCTATCTCCGCTCTAGAACTATTCACAGTGCCTTCAATTTGGTGTAGCAAGTCAAGGAATCTCAACACAACTGAATCCGCCCGCCTTTCTAACATCATCATGAATAGCAAGGTGCCAGGGCCAAGATCGG
>DASCSU010000195.1:0-1685 GCA_034399495.1 Candidatus Thalassarchaeaceae archaeon | reverse complement strand
GTTACTTTCTTCATCTGTCATTGTAACTATCTCCATAATAGGGGTGAGCCTCGCCAGCGAGTCATCTTCTATAACCATTGTCAAGTGCTGGCCTAAATTTAACGATTGGCTATGCAGATGGTATTTTTGATTATATTGTCGAATCCTTGAAAAACCCCCGCTAAGAGGCAGTGGTAACATGACATCAGGAGATACCACAGCGCCCCCCGTTTTATTCGTGGTAGGGACAGCAGGAGCAGGAAAGAGTACATTGGTAACGGCATTTCAGAGATGGGCCCGTTTTATTGAAGTTGATGCACTAACTATCAATCTAGATCCGGGGGCTGAAAGAGTACATTATGACCCAGAATTTGATGTCAGAGATATTATTTCTCTTTCTGAAGTAATGGATGAATATGATCTTGGCCCTAATGGTGCTCAGATACTTGCTGCAGATTTAGTTGCGGCACAAGCACATGAAATTCAAGCAGAACTAGAGGGTCTTTCAGGAGATTTGCTAGTGATCGATACTCCAGGGCAAGTAGAATTATTCGCATTTAGGGAGGCATCAAGCCATTTTGTAGAGGTGCTAGGTCAAGGAAGAGCTGCTCTAATCTTTCTCTTCGATCCCATGCTATCACAATCACCTTCCGGATTTGTGTCACAGATGCTATTATCAAACATAGTTCATTTTAGATTGGGCTTGCCAACAGCAAACTTCCTTTCAAAAGCTGATTTATTAGAGCCTGAAGTTCTTGAAAGAATCCTTGAGTGGGGTGAGAGACTTGATACATTGGAAGCCGCACTATACGAAGAGGCAGGTGGGCAGAGGACAGAGTTTGCAATCGGGCAATTGAGGATGATGCAACATTCACAGATTCAGCCCGGTTTAATTCCACTATCAAGTGAAGAAGAAGATGGTCTAGCAGATATTCTGTCATTCGCTCAGAATTTATTTGGTGGAATGGCCGACACAAGGGATGGTTTTGCTGAGGATATAGGATTTGAGAGAGACGGGTGGAATGATTAATGTCTCATTTATTATCCATAGATGATGTTTCAAAGGACTTTGAAGAGATATTAGATTGGGCTATTACTTTCAAGAATGACCAAGAAGTCGCACCAGCATTCACGCCACTAGATGGAATTGCTATAGGCTCAATTTATGAGAAACCAAGTACGAGGACTAGGGTTTCTTTTGAAGTTGGAATAAACAAATTAGGAGGTTACCCTCTAACTCTATTGAAGGGGGATATACAACTTGGAAAATCAGAATCTGTTGGAGATACTGCTCAGGTTCTTTCTCGTTACTTAGGAGGTATTACTTACCGTTGTTTTGCTCATGATGATGTAGTCGAACTAGCAGATAAATCAACAGTACCAGTGATAAATGCACTTTCGGACAAACATCATCCTTGTCAGGCTGCGGCAGATTTGATGACAATCAAAGAAAAATTTGATGATATTAAGGGAATTAAAATTGCTTGGGTTGGAGATGGTAACAATGTTCTTCACGATTTGATGCTGGCAGCATCTATTTTGGGTTGTGATATTCATTGGGCCGTACCTAAAGGATACGAACCAGATTCTGATGTGGTAAATCTTGCCAACAGTTTTGCTAAGGAAAGTGGCTCAATCATTAATGAAACAAACGATCCTGTTGAGGCAGTAACTGATGCTGATGTGATATATACTGATGTATTCAT
>DASCSU010000194.1:0-1718 GCA_034399495.1 Candidatus Thalassarchaeaceae archaeon | reverse complement strand
GATTTTAAGTTAAAAAATCAGGAACGCTTTATGAATGCCTCAGAAATATTTTCAGATGATTAGTATTAAGTTTAGCAATATTATTGCTAGCACTTCTGCCATAATTTACCTTCCGGCGGCTTGAAAAACCCCTGCCGAGTCGGCCGAACAGTAGACCATCTCGTAGAGATGCCATTAGGAGTTCCTGTTCACATGTCAAGTACCATTACAGAAGGGGAATTCGTAACCCCTGGTGAGAAGATTACCTTGTCCGGTGAAGCGGGCTTGGGAGTTACCGAAGTTGATGGTAGTTTTATTGCCACACAAATTGGAGTTGTCTCTATCAATGATGGGGCAATTTCTGTCAACCCAGTTACCGATGGGCCTCGTCTTCCCGAAGTTGGAGATGTGGTGATTGGTCAAGTTGGACGTCTACAAAACAAAACCGCTGAAGTAAAGATTCTGCATGTTGAAGGTAAACCAAATCGTGATTTACCAGCAGAACAATTGTTTGGTGATGTTTTCGTTGCTGAGGTCGTTGACCGATTTCTACCTGCGCCCGGAGATGCCATGAGACTTCGTGATATCATTCGGGCTGAAGTCATCCAAACCAAACCAGTAATGCGTCTATCAACCAAGCATAAACCACGCTATGGGGTCCTACATGCAACATGCCCTGCCTGTGGAGAGATGGTACAACCAAGTGATGCTGTCGAAGATTTCAATGTCTCATGCACCCGATGCGACTATACTGGTTATCGTGCACTTGCAGATGATTTTGGTCACGGCTTCTTTGAAGAAGGAAGTGGTTTTGATGCACTTAACAGAGGAGGGGAGCGCTGGAGTTCTGAAGCTGAAGCGCGTCTATCTCATGATGGATCACGACCTTACCTCTCAGTACTTGCAGATTACCGCCGAGGTGAGAGTCATGATATCCCCAAGAAATTCCTAGGCGGGGGCGGCGGAAGAGATGGCGGCCGTGGTGGACGACCTCGTAGAGAGATGCATAAGACGCAATGCACACTTTGTGCAGACAAATGCGAAGTCCCCTTCCAACCCACACCTGGAAAGCCAATTCGTTGTCGACCTTGCATGGAAAAAATCGAGAACGGGGATGTTGATTCCGATACATTGGCAAAAGAACGAACCGTGCTCATTGCTGCTAAAGAGGCTGCAAAGGAAGAACTGGGATTCAAACTATTCATTGGCGGACTTCCATATGAATCAAATGAAGAAGAACTCGCTGCACTGTTTACTGAGCATGGTGAACTGAAAGAAGTTCACATAGTCACAGACCGAGAAACTGGAAAGAGCAAGGGATTCGCTTTCGTGACCTTTGCTAGTTATTCTGCAGGCAAAGATGCACTTCCCAATCTGAAGGCTTTGAAACTTGGAGGTAGAAAAATCACCGTTCAAGAAGCAAAGGAACGTGGCGGGGGCGGTGGCCGTGGTGGAAACCGAGGCGGTGGCCGTGGTGGAAACCGAGGCGGTGGCCGTGGTGGAAACCGAGGCGGAGACCGCGGCGGCCGTAGAGATCGACGCTGATTGTAGAATAATCTACTAACGCCGAACTGCTCACAACCAATGACCCATCCCGACATTACGGGGGATTCACTTGACATGGTTAGTAATTGACGGTTATGAGGATGAACCAGCCGCCTTTGGTGTACCCCCATATGTTGGATTCCATGTTCGTTATATCTGTGGAGTCTTAGAATCTCACAATATAGAATACGACT
>DASCSU010000193.1:0-1725 GCA_034399495.1 Candidatus Thalassarchaeaceae archaeon | reverse complement strand
AAAGCCATCATCATTGATATCACCGATTCCAGCAAGTGACCAACCTTGTACCACATTCTGCCAATATCCGCGTGTGGTCCAAGATTCGGATGTATCTAGGCCACTTGCCGAGCCGAGGAAGAGGTACACCTTGCCTTCACCACCAGATTGAGTAAATCCAGTGGAGGAAACTAGTACATCATCGAAACCATCGTTGTTTACATCACCTGCAGTTGATACAGTCCCACCAAACTTATCACCGGAATCTTCTCCATTTACACTCCAGTTAGCAGTAGAATGTGAATGGTTACCACCATGATAAACATATGATACACCTGTTGGATAACCCCAATTATCTACAGCACCGGTTGCTCCAACCAACAAATCTTCACAACCATCACCATTGACATCACCTGCATTTGTGATGCTAGCTCCAAACCTATCACCACCTGCAGAACCCGTCATGATAAAATCAGCAACAGGAGACAGCCCCAAGGAAGAACCCCAGAAAATCTCTATTGCCCCAGTACTGGAAGTTGCTTCTGGCTTACTGACTATTAAATCATCAAAACCGTCACAGTCAAAATCAAGATTATTGAATGCTTGAGATGCGTACTCATCGGCGATTGCACCCGTTGCAATTGTTTCAATTGAGGGTGAAATTCTCCCATTTTCCTGGCCACTGAGATCTCTTACCACTGTCAAGTTTGTTGATGAGGATGTCGCATATGCATACTGCATATTTCCAGTACTAGGATCCTTTGCAAAAGCAAGTGCAGGACCAATATCTGATCCTGCAGTCAAAGCAGAAAGCAACCAATTTCCATCACTATCCAATATTCCATGAATCATCTGCATGCTATCGAGATTACTATAGAAAATGTTGAGTGAGCCGTCATCTTCCAAAAACGCGTCAAATCCACCAGCTACTCTAGTACCCACCAATAAATCGGTATGAGTCCACCATGTAGTGTATGTAGAAAGGTGAAGATTGTTGTTGATATCTAACCATAGGATATTTTCAGCACCCTCTGAATCAAGAAGCATTTTGATATCTAAAACAGTAGTGAGATTTTCAATCGTCCTAATGTTCCAATCCCATGCCCCACCATTTGTCCCCCATGTTTGATATCCAACTCTAAGAAAACCTGATTCATTCGTGTAAGCAATATGTGATTTTTCTCTTTCATCTACTGCAATAGAACATTTCTCACCAAGCCCCACGCCTCCAGATTCAACCTGTGTCAAACTTGTTCCGCCACCAAACTCAAGTTTTGCTAACCAAATCCCACCTGTAGATTCGTGCATACATCCACGTGCTCTGCCACGTTCATCGTAAGTCAAGTCAATTTCATCGAAAGTTAGGCTAGTGCTTAGGGCCGTGGTATGCCATACATCCATTCCCCTATTTGAGTCAACCAACCAATCTGAACCATTGATGACAACTGTTTGTCCTGCAAACTGATCACCAGTTCCATTCGTGAAAGTTACCGAAGAAGAGGTGGCCTCTTCCTGAGTTAATGTGGATATTTCCAAAGCGTCCTCGGCGACAAGAGGGGAAAGTGATGCAAATAACATCAGGAGGATCAAAACTATGGGTAAAGTGTTCCTCTCGATGGACTCACAACCGGCCCCCATGGGGCCGGTGGTAACCTGCTACGGTAAAAGAGTAATTAGTGGGTGAGAGGATTTAGCAAGCAAACCGAATTAATCTGTAGCCGCTACAGCGTTTGTGACTAACGGGGC
>DASCSU010000192.1:0-1780 GCA_034399495.1 Candidatus Thalassarchaeaceae archaeon | reverse complement strand
GGTTCATCTGACTTTCTTCTTATGCGAAGCACGCGCAGAGTTGCCACCTGCTGAAATGACCTCGCATGATGAATTCCGCTGGCTATCTGAAGATCAATTGATGGATGTCAAATGGTTGCCTCCTGATGTCGAGTTTGTCAAACGCATCAAAGAGAGAGGTATTGCTAATCTGTGAAAATAGGTTCAACTTTCTCTATTATCAAACCACTCTGTGACTTCCCCATCCCTTCTCATAGCGTATTCATCACTAACAGTACGTGGCATCTCAATTCTTCCTTCATGCCAAGTTTCCTCTTCCAACCACTCAGCAAGGTTCTCGCCTTTGAGAGTGATTTCAATAGTCCCACCAAGTGCTCTCTCCCCATTAAGAACAAAAGCTACTTTGTTAGCCAATGCTGCCTGTCGAGATATTGAGAAAACGGTCTCGTCTTGATGTAAATTAGTGCCCATTGCATCTAGTGCGGTATCTAGAATCCGTAATTCTGCAATTCGGCTTAGATAGGCCGTTAAATCAACGCTATCAAACTCCCAGCAAATTTCATTATTCGTAATTGGAAAGGATACACATTCACTTGTTGGTATATTTATTCCAGGGAAAAGGGATAGGAGGGATTTTGCAACCATTTGGGGGTCATCTGAGGGCCGATAGGTGGTTGAAACGGATACCTCAGGTTGCTTCATGGTTATCCGAAGGGTAGGCATATGATGAAGCCTTAGGCCTCAATGAGTGGCAAGATTGACAGTCTGCCTTCAATTGTGGTGAAAATAGAGATGGCCGAACCCTTCGTAGTAACCGTTGTGCCAACTTATCAGGAGGCGGAGCATATTGAGCGCTGTTTACGTTCGTTAATGGCTCAAACATGGTCTGCTAAACAACATCTCATCCATGTTGTAGATGGTGGTAGTGATGATGGGACACGTCAAATTGTAACTTCACTATCCAAAGAATCAGACAAAGTTGATGGTCCAAAAATTGTCCTTCTTGATAACCCCGGCCGATATGTTGCTGAGGCAAGAAATCTGAGTTTGTCTAAACTTCCAGAAGAAGCAACTCATGTATTGGAAATGATTGGCCACACTTGGGTCCCCAATACCCATATTGAGGAGAGAATGCTAGATTTAGAAGATTTAGAGGGTAAACCGAATGTTGACGCGAAAAAGATTGCAGGGATAGGGACCCTAGTTAGAGAGAGCGATCAACCACTAGGGTTGGTTGGCAATTGGATAGAGGCTGTGTTACAAAATCCTCTTGCTAGTGGTCGAGGCCAGTTTGCCCAATTCACAGGCCGCGAAAAAACCACCATCCCACCTTTCACATTATACAATCGAAAAGCCCTAGAGGAGGTCGGTGGCTGGGATACAAATTTCATCACAACTCAAGATTCTGAATTGAATATGCGTCTAATCAATGAAGGTTGGACACTTTGGCGCTCAAACGCTTCTTACTGTAGGATGGCTAAGCGCACATCATTACTAGGTTGGATGAGGTTCGGTCACCGTTATGGTTTCTGGCGAACTAAGCATTTACTCAAAACACCTGAAAGGGCGTCTTTGCTTGAGTTTCTTCCATGGATAGGATTACTTGGCACACTTGCTTTATGCTACTTTGATGTTGAGGCGGTTGGTTATTCTGCATGGCTCATCCCCCCAGCTGCATATCTGTTGGTACTCTTTCTCCATGGTATTTTGGAGTCAATCACAAGGCGCCAACCAACTTTACTGATAGGTATGCCCATTATGCTGGTGGTGTTACACATAACCTTCAGTTTCGGCTTATTAG
>DASCSU010000191.1:0-1784 GCA_034399495.1 Candidatus Thalassarchaeaceae archaeon | reverse complement strand
GCCGAAGCCGCGTTAATAGTGATTCCACGTGCGGATTCTTGTTCATCAAAATCTAGTACTCTGCTTTTTCCAGCTAATTCCTCGCTCATCATTCCAGCGCCTGCAATCAAATTGTCAGAAAGTGTAGTCTTTCCGTGGTCAATATGTGCTGCAATACAGAGATTCCGAATCTGGTCTCTGACATGCATAACTTCTGTTGCTTTTGCGATGTTATCTTCTTTACGTCCCATGAGCCTTCACCTTTGGTGAAGCGGGCGACCTGACATCGGTTCATAAAGGCGACTACATTAATTCAGCAACTAATTTGATTGAAAAGCCAAGTAGGAATGAAGTCCGGTGTTAACGTGCTGATGCGGCGATTCGCTCAACTTCTTCTTTCTTACCAACAGCAAAGGATGTAACATCACCGCTTGCGGCCTTAGAAATCTCATTTACAATTCCCTGGGTGAGTGTCCTAGTACTCTTCCTTGTTGCCTGAGTAGAACCCATTGCTAGATGACGGATTGCGACATCAATTCTGCGCATAGGGGCGCTATCAACTGCTTTTGGTTGACTAACTGCACCGAATTTAATTCTAGTAATTTCCTCCATGGGTGCGGAGTTAGACAAAGCATCAACAAAGGTCTGTAGAGGGTTGACATCATCTCTTTCTGCAATTCTGTCTAAAGCTTCTTCAAACGACTTTGCTGCTGCTAATTTCTTACCGGTGTATTTCCCAGTACGCATTAATCCATTGATGAATCTTTCAACGATTGACAACTTGCTTTTACCAAACCATGTATTTGCATGACGGCCACCTGAGTGAGGTACCCCCACTGTTTTTAGATTGATATAAGGTGAAATGCCTGGATCAGCACAGGTTATTTCGGAAGCATCCCACTTTCCGAAAACAAGAGTCCCAATTCCGGCAATTGGTTCCTCGATAACTTCGGGAACTACAGGTGCAACCTCTTCATTTTCAGTTACTTCATCGTCACTCATGAAATCACCTCAGCGAATTGGCTTCTCCTTTCTTCCCCTGACCATCTCATCAAGTGAAACACCATTGACTTTGATTACCTTAAATCGCACTCCAGGAATATCTCCGTATGAACGACCCATGCGCCCACCTATACCTTCAACCATGACCTCATCGTGCTCATCAATGAAGTTAATTGCCCCATCACCTGGAGCGAATGCAGTAAGTTTGTTACCTGTACGGATTAAACTGATTTTGACAGCCTTCCTAATTCCTGAGTTAGGCTGCTTTGCCTCAATACCAACTTTCTCAATTACAATGCCTTTGGCTTGTGCTGAACCACCAAGCGGATCAGACTTCTGTTTGAGCTTCAAAACTCTCTTCTTGTATCCTCTATCCTTCCAGCGAAACCGCTGGCGATCTCTCTTCATTTTCGAACCAGAAAAGAGTCCTCTACCCATGGATACACCTTGAAGCAGGCCGCCGACCTTCCACGCATATATGAGGCCATCGGAATTCAACTGGTTCACTGAGGCGCAGGATAACGATTAATCTGTTAGCATTCAATGAGCCCCCAACCTTCAAGCGAGGCTCCATAGTCGCAACGTTAATGGCATTTAGGGACCACCTCAAAGATGCAGTATCTTACGCCCTGGTTAACCCGATTAATGATATGCGCCTTGCCATCGAACGTAATCATGATTCCACCATATTATTCGAGAATGTAGAAGGTAGTATTGGACATAAGGCAGCGGCAAATGTTTGCCTTCGTGAAAATATGGCTAAACATTTTGGCATTGAGCCAGCAGAACTTCTTGATGCAATG
>DASCSU010000190.1:0-1793 GCA_034399495.1 Candidatus Thalassarchaeaceae archaeon | reverse complement strand
ATTGGAAAACCGGTTGTGGTATGCCATTCTCATATGCACTCAAATTACCATGTGTAATTCTTCCAAGGAATGGGTTGTGATTGAGTGCAGCGTGTCTACGAGCCTCTACATGATTGGATATTGCTAAATTGTAAGCAGTCCCTTCTTCAGTATCATTCTCTGCAACTACAAGTCTTGCAGTGTCATCACTAAATTCTGGAGTCGTGAAGGTGTAGAGCCACCAATCACCAATTTCCCAAGTTGGGACATTGAATGGTTCGTCCTCGCTGTTAGAATCATCATCGTCACCGCCACCCAAACAACCCGCAAAACTTGTTGCTATAAGCAACAAAACTAGGAGGGACGAGGGTAGGGCGCGCATCTTACTCAACTAAACCGTGACCGCCCCTCTTTCATGAGCCCTCCGCAATTGCGGATTATTCGATATAAGGGTTTTAGCAATCAAAAGAGACCGTTTAGCCAACCTGAACCAAGCATTCCAGCAATCACTACGCTGACAATACTCATCAATTTGATTAGGATGTTCAATGAAGGCCCGCTTGTGTCCTTGAATGGGTCACCAATTGTGTCACCCACAACTGCTGCACTATGTGCATCATCGCCCTTCTCTGCACCTTTGATTTCACCCTGCTCGATTGCTTTCTTGGCGTTGTCCCAAGCACCACCAGCGTTAGCCATGAAGAGTGCCATTAGAACGCCAGTTGCAGTAGCACCTGCTAGCATTCCACCAAGTGCAGATGCACCTAGTAGGAACCCAACTACCACGGGGCTAGCAATTGCTACAATACCAGGAGCAACCATCTCACGTAGAGCAGCCTTAGTTGAGATATCCACACAGGTTGCACTGTCTGGCTCAACACCTTCTTTGCCCTCGAGTAATCCGTCAATTTCCTTGAATTGTCGGCGGATTTCAGTAATCATCTCTTCAGCAGCACGGCCAACTGACTTCATTGTCATGGATGCGACCACGAATGGAAGTGCACCACCAATCAAAAGGCCAATTACGACCATTGGCTCTGAAAGTGAAAGGTCTGCAGGAGTTAAACCAGCACTAGTTTGGAAAGCAGCGAAAAGTGCGAGTGCCGTTAGAGCAGCGCTACCAATTGCGAATCCCTTACCGATTGCTGCAGTTGTGTTACCAATTGAATCAAGCCCATCAGTGATATCACGGACCTCCTTGCCAAGACCTGACATCTCCGAGATCCCACCAGCATTGTCTGCGACTGGCCCATATGCATCTACTGTCATTGTGACTCCTACAGTTCCTAGCATTCCCATTGCAGCCATTGCGATTCCGTAAAGGCCTGCTGTGCCACCACCTAATACTTGGTTTGCACCAAAGATACCAGCTGCCATCAAAAGGACTGGGATAAAGACGGATTGCATTCCAACTGCTAAACCAGCAATTGCGTTTGTTGCACTACCAGTCTTGGATGCTTCACCAATGTATGGGATTGCCTTAACATTGATTCCAAATACAGGTTCAATTCCTGTATAGTACTCTGTGACAAGACCAATTAGGATTCCAACTACAGAACCTATAGCCACTGCCCATATTGGGTCTGTTGGCAAACCAAGATAATCTAGAACAAAATATCCACCTACAAGGAAAAGAATTGCACCGATAAAAGTAGTATTACGGAGAGCCGCTGCTGCATCCATGTTCTTCATGGCAGACATTGAGAACACACCTATAATTGATGCAATGTAGCCTACTACTGCCAATACAATTGGGATCATTAGGTAATCATCACCAAGATTTGTACTTGCTGCTGCAATAACCATGGCTGCAA
>DASCSU010000189.1:0-1816 GCA_034399495.1 Candidatus Thalassarchaeaceae archaeon | reverse complement strand
GGTGTTGGCCAAGGGGAAGCAACAATTTTTGCAACTCATTCTTGAGAATATAGCAATTTATTCATAGTTCGCTAATTAATCCTTCCAAAGTTTTTGACCCGAAAAAGAACCGAATATATTCGGGCGCTTTGGTATTGATGAATGCTCAATCAGAGAATCATGGCTAGAGGTATTCAACACCCATTTGAGCCGTTCAGAATAAAAATGGTTGAGCACATTAGTTTGACAACTCACGAAGAGCGCCAAAATATAATAGAAAATGCTGGTTTTAATTTATTTAATCTCCCTGCTGATAAAGTCATGATTGACATGCTAACTGATTCTGGAACAGGGGCTATGTCAGATGAACAATGGGCATCACTCATGAGAGGTGATGAATCATATGCGGGTTCACGTTCTTATCATCGCCTCAATGAATCAGTTAACAGAATTTTTGGATTCAAACATTTCCTACCCACTCACCAAGGGCGGGCAGCAGAAGGAATTTTGGCGACATGCCTTCTTAATGAAGGAGATTTAATCCCATCAAATACTCATTTTGATACTACTGCGGCAAATATCTTGGCTCGTGGTGGGACTCCTACAAATCTCGTAATTGCAGCTAGTGAAGATCCAAATGACCTAAATCCATTCAAGGGTAATATTGACATTGGTCGTTTACGTCAATTCCTTGAGGAGTATAATGAAAGGATTCCTTTCTGTATGGTTACGGTGACAAATAATGCAGGTGGTGGCCAGCCAGTTTCTTTAGCAAATATTGAATCTATTCATAACTTATGTAGAGAGTTTGGTAAACCTCTCTTTATTGATGCATGTAGATTTGCAGAAAATGCGTGGTTCATTAAACAAAGAGAATTAGGATATGAGGATTGGACAGTTGAAAACATCGCACATCGAATGTTCTCATTGGCTGATGGTGCAACGTTTAGTGCTAAGAAAGATGCAATTGTCAACATTGGTGGATTGTTAATGATGAATGATGATGAGTTGTTTGTCAATGCAAAAAATGAGTTAATCATGAGAGAAGGTTTTCCTTCTTATGGTGGATTGGCAGGACGCGATATTGATGCAATGGCTACAGGCCTCATTGAAGGAATTGACGAGGGTTATCTTTCTTATCGGGCCAGTCAAGTGAAGTGGCTTCATGATGAACTTCAAGACAAAGGTGTCCCAGTTATTTCCCCTCCCGGTGGTCACGCAGTTTACATTGATGCAGGTGCAATATTGCCGCACATAGATGCTAGTGAATTTCCTGCTCAATCACTTTCGGTTGAGATGTACCTTGAAGGGGGTGTTAGGACATCTGAAATTGGTTCTGTAATGCTGTCATTCATTTCTCCAGAATCTGGAGAATTGGTGACGCCAAATTTAGAATTAATACGTTTGGCAATACCTCGTAGAACATATACTGAGAGCCACCTTAGACATGTTATAGATACAACTGTAGCAATAGTAAATAGAGCAGATTCAATTGGTGGAATGAAAATAATTGAAGCACCTAAACTACTACGGCATTTTTCAGCACGTTTTGCTAGAATAGATAGAAAATCTATTACTTTAGGATAATGAAGTAAATTCAAAACTCATGAATTAGCATGTTACTTCCAATACTAATGCCATTGCAGAATCACCTGCAGCACAGCCCGAGAATAATCCAAATCCACCACCTGAAATAACTAATTCTTCGATTAGTTCGATCACTGCTCTTAGCCCAGTCGGCGCCTGAGGATGGCCCCAAATTAGAGGGGAGCCGAAGCGGTTAACTGATTCAGGTTCAATATCAAATTCACGGCAGAAATATACATCATTAATTGCA
>DASCSU010000188.1:0-1841 GCA_034399495.1 Candidatus Thalassarchaeaceae archaeon | reverse complement strand
CATTGCTATCATCAAAAACATCACAATTGGCCCGAACATGGAATTTCCCGTGCCCCGTTGCATACATGTCTTGAATTCCATCAACTCCATGAATAGTTGCCCCAGTAGGGAAGTCAGGTCCTCTTAGGTGTTCCATATATTCTCCGATGCTGATGTTAGGTCGAGTTTCAGCATCCCCATTTTCTTCGCCTTCTTCCAATATGCGGTCAACATGAAGATGTATGGCCAAGGATAGTTCAGTTAGATTGTGTGGGGGAATTTTTGTTGCCATACCCACTGCAATTCCATCACTACCATTGAGGAGTAAATTGGGTAGCCTTGCAGGCAGTACTTCTGGTTCTTGTTCAGAGTCATCAAAATTTGGCTGAAAATTAACAGTGTTCTTTTTGATGTCTTCTAGCATATGTTTTGCCAAACGATCTAGGCGGCTTTCTGTATATCTCATGGCGGCCGGCGGGTCTCCATCAATGCTACCAAAATTTCCTTGCCCATCCACTAATGGGTATCGCAGACTGAAATCTTGTGCCATGCGCACCATTGTATCATAGATGGATTGGTCACCATGTGGGTGGAATTTACCCATGACTTCACCAACTGAACGTGCTGATTTAGAGTAAGAACGATCAGATGTATGTCCTGCTTCATGCATCCCGTAAAGAACACGTCGATGAACAGGCTTCAAACCATCTCGAACCTCTGGCAAAGCACGGCCAACAATGACGGACATTGCATAGTTAATGTATGACGTTTGCATTTCTTGGTCTACAGTATGTCGAACTTGATTATCGACGGGATTCGGGGGTAATTCTTCATCAGTCATTTAATCACCTCATACATCTATATCTGCTTCAGCAGCGTGTTTTTCAATGAAAGCGCGCCGATCTGGCACATCGTCACCCATTAATGTCTCAAAGAGGGCTGATGTTTCTCCGTCATCACTGAAGTCCTTTGCTGTAACTTTCAGCAATGTTCGATGAGCGGGGTCCATGGTGGTAGTCCATAGTTGGTCAGGGTTCATTTCACCCAGACCCTTGTAGCGCTGTATGCCAATTTTAGCATCAGGTTTATCTGCTTTAAATTCAGCAATAACGGCCTCTCTTTCAGAATCAGAATATGCATATTTAGATGTCCTGCCACGAGTAACCATGTAGAGGGGGGGTTGTGCAATAAACACGTTTCCAGATACAATTGCGGGCCTCATAAATCTCCAAATAAATGTGAGAATCAAAGTGCGTATGTGAGCTCCATCTACATCAGCGTCAGTCATGATGATTATTTTCCCATAGCGTAGTTTTTCGACATTGAAAAAGGTCTCCTCTTCAGCCAACGATTCTTCTCCATCTTCTAATTCTGGAGGGTTGCCTACGCCAGCGCCCAAGGCTTTAATCATGGTTTGAATCTCGTTGTTCTGGTATACTTTAGCCTGATTTCGTAGTTGCTTCTCTACATTCAGAATTTTACCACGGAGGGGTAGGATTGCCTGAGTCCGCCGGTCTCTACCTGTTTTAGCAGAGCCTCCGGCTGAATCTCCTTCGACAATGTAAATTTCGCATTCTTCAGGGTTGCGACTTTGACAATCTGCTAATTTTCCTGGAAGGCCCCCGCCTTCAAGGACACCTTTTCTTCGTGTTAGTTCTCTCGCTTTCCGAGCTGCTTCACGAGCTTTGCTAGCAAGCATCCCCTTGTCAATAATAAATTTAGCAATCGATGGGTTTTCATCTAGGAATTCACTTAACTTTTCATTGATGATTTTTTCCACAACACCTTGAACTTCACTCGATACTAGTCGATCTTTGGTCTGGCTTGAAAAGGAGGGGTCTGGATGTTTGATGCTAATGACT
>DASCSU010000187.1:0-1857 GCA_034399495.1 Candidatus Thalassarchaeaceae archaeon | reverse complement strand
GTAGTTCGCCAGCATTCCAAGTAGCGTTTGCTAGGTGGCTACCTTTTGGTAGGTTGAAGGCCTGTTCTAGTTCCTTGCCATCTCGCCCGGTAACATTGAGTTTGACTATTGAATCTCCATCAATTTCACAGATATTCAGTTTGACACCTGATAATTCACACCCATGAAGGGGTAGGGAAATGTGGTTGTCATCAGACTTGCCATCAAAACGGTTCAGCATTGCTTCTGTACTTATGGTCCCAGCAATTCTTTCAAAATTGCTTTCAATAGGTGCAAAATGTGCCCCCATCATATTTTGATGGCTATCATGGATGTCCTGGAGGTGCCCAAGGTTGGATAAGAAATTCTGGTGTAATGATTCAGGACTAGCACACAACCCTTCACTTGGCCTTATTTCACCAGATTGGTCCTCCTTCTTTTGACCTGTTTCAATAGTGATTGGCTGCCACTCCATGTTATCCACCTGAACCTGCCGTTACGCCCACCCTCATTGAAGCCTTCGTGTCTATTCATCTCCAGATGCAGGGTCGGGATGGCGCTTGAAGAAGCGTTTGACATGCCTTTTTGTTGATTCTTCATTTCCTACTGTTAGTACATTCATGTTGCTAGGTAGGAGTCTTTTGAATTGTGGCATTAGCAGTCTTTCTTCCAGTAGTAGAATGAAAGCGCGGTCGCCCATTTTACGAATAGGGCGCCCCATTGCTTGCATCAATGCATTTACTGCTGGTTGTTGTACAGCCCAACGATAAGAACTTGATCGGCCAAATCTCTCTTCATAGTATTCTTTACGAGCATTCAATTCAACTGAAGGGGGGGCGAGTGGCAATCCAATACATACTACAGCATCTAGCAAATTCTTATTGTAATCAATACCTTCTCCTAATTTGGCTGAAAATACACCCCCAAGTAATATTTTCTCGCCAGCTGAACGAGACATTTCCATATCACGTAATAATGAATCAATCCGTTGCTTGGACCAACCAGATTCCTCCATCATAACTCGTCTACCATGCCAGATTTCATCTCCAACAATCTCATTCAGCATTGCATAGGAGGGTGTGAATACGGCGATATGTCCAGGTGTCTCAGATGCAATCGCTTTGATGTGTGCTCGAATTTTTGCGGTATTATCCTCTCCTCGCTTGTTGTATTTTGTAGTCACTCCTGCGGCAATAGCGACAGGCCTCTTATCAGAAAGAAATGGTGATGGATACTCTTCTTGAGTAACTGGGCGTGATTTGGGTAGGGCTAGGAGTTCTCCGTACATTTCTGGAGGAGTAAGGGTGCCAGACATCAGAATTGCACCTGCGGCCTGCTCAAATATTGGCCCCGAAACAACTCCGGGATCTAGTAGATGGGTTGTGATTCTAGGAGCGTCTCCCTTGCCGTGGGAGTAAACAAATGCGAGTGCAGAATTATCGCCAAGGTGGTCCAATAGTGAAAATAATTCAGAAAGACGCTGGCTAGCAGTTTCCTTTTCATCATCTATATCAGGGTCCAATTCAACTTCTACTGTTCCAAGATGATTGGCTATTTGACCTAATGTCAAAATATTCCCGCCAATGTCTGATGAAAGTGCTCCATTGATTATATTGAGCAAATCTAGGTTTGTAACTCTACACTCATCTGTCTCTTCTTTGTATAGTGCTTGTGATTGGACCCTAAAGAAGGCTAGAATGTCGGTTTTTATTCTTTCAAGTGCGGCCTTAACCCCTCTGAGGGCCGAGTGTGTTTTTGGATGAACCTCTATCATTCCCTGCTTTTCCTTTTCTTGAATAGTTTCGATATGCTCCTCTAACTCTAAACGAGCAGTCAGGAGGAGGTCTTCATTGAGGATTCTTTTCATCCCTTGAGTTA
>DASCSU010000186.1:0-1935 GCA_034399495.1 Candidatus Thalassarchaeaceae archaeon | reverse complement strand
CTGAAATAGAGAGAATTACTGAACAAATAATCATCCTTCACAATGGTCGACTACTCGCTTTGGGTAATCTACATGCCATCAGAGAACTGCTTGATCAGCACCCACATAGAATACTTCTTAGAACAGATAATCCAAGAAAATTAGGTACTGCTTTCCTCCCTCATACTGATGTTTATGGAGTAAGATTTCCACAAGATCACGAATTAGTTGTTGAGACGAACAATCTTTCTTCAGTACATCAGGCACTACCTAAGATTTGTAGAGAAAGTGGAGTTAGAGTTACAGGTATAGAAAATCCTGATGATAATCTAGAATCGCTGCTTGGATATTTGGTGGAGGGGCGCGCATGATTCCAAATGAAGAGCCACCACCGCCTCCGGTCGATTCCTTAGGGGCCAAAACTCCAATTTCTACCTCAGTACCTCAGTCTTTTGAGCATCAGATTCAGGCGGCTACGGATGCACAACAAGCACAAATGCAAGCTCCTCCTGAGCAAATGCCGTTGGGTGCCCCTGATGCTCCACCAGGTGCTGCAGTAGCACAATTACAAAGGATTCAAGCTTCTGCTGCACAAGCATTTAGACCACTAACAAACACAGTTTGGAGCAAACTTGACCGCAAGGCAACTGCCGTAGCAGAGTTCACTTTGCGTCAATATCGTACGAAGAATTCTACTTGGGTTGTTTTGGGTATTGGCGTAGTGTTTGTTGCAATGGTGTTGATGTTTTATGGCGAAGCCATGGCTACAGGATTTGAATCAATAGATAACGATGGAGATTCTGAAGATTGGGATGGCGATGGATATCCAACAGGTCAAGAAAGAAAATACAACACTAACCCTTGGGATGGAGATAGTCACCCTGATCCAAATTTAATCCCGCCAGATCCACCTGAAAAGTGGATTGATGAAGATGACATTGATTGGGACGGAGATTACAGTAATTGGAATCAAGGCCATGACGATGATGGAGATTGTACGGGTGAAGGTTGGGTTGACTCCGATTCTTTTGAACTACCTAGGAATCCAGACCGTAATAATGACAATATTGATTGCAATGTTCATTATTCAATGAATTCGACCACTAACACGGTCTATAGAATAAATTCAGACCCTAATGTTGACGAAGATCCCGATGATGAGATATTTCTCAAAGAGTCACTACATAGGGCGTTTGTACTTGGTTTTGGGAAGATTGGATTTGGTTTCTTAATTGGTATTTTCCTTCCACTTTTCCTCGCTACGGGATTAGTTCGTGATGAAATTGAGAATGGTACTTTGCATTACATTATGGGTAAACCGATTGCTAGGGCTGAAATACTTGCTTACCGTTTACTTGGTTATATCGCCATGGTGTGGCCATATTCCACAGTCTTGATTCTCTTGACAGGCCTGATTACTGGCTTCCTTGCTCCATCAGAATCAGTATTTCGCTTCCATGACATGTCAGCTTGGTTAGGTATTCTTCTAGCCTCTTGGCTCGTTATGTTGGCTTATGGTACTATTTTCTGTACCCTAGGAGTAATGAGTCAAAAGTTTGGTCTTTGGATAGCAATAGGGCTTGGAGTATGGGAATTTGCTATGGCCATGTTGTCTTTGGCCGCCCCAAATTTCCCTCTTACATGGTTGTCAATTTCTCATTGGGGGATTGAAATAATCAATTGTACCTCTATTTTTGCATATCCTGATCAGAGTTATATGATTCATATGGCCGGCGAAATTAGTTGGGGCTCTGAAATTGCTTTGTCAGGTTTCTATAGTCCGCCAAGTGTAGTTTCTGGAAGTCCATTCATATCATTGTTAATCTCAATATTTGTACTTCTGACTGTCACAATTGGTTCACTATTCGTTGGTCAGTCGAGTCTCAAGAACAAAGAACTCAACTGAGGTATGATGATGTTAAAACCAGGGAAAAATAACTCCCCCGAGAGATTTGA
>DASCSU010000185.1:0-1936 GCA_034399495.1 Candidatus Thalassarchaeaceae archaeon | reverse complement strand
TGAAGATGAATCAAGTGAAATTGCAATGATACTTAGTCGTGGCAGATACCGTGAATTATCAACCTCTGCTCAATTATCTCTAGTTGATGTGGTAAAACAGATTTTATCTGATAATCCAAAGCCTAGCCTCACCTTTTACAATCGTTCTGGCAACGTATCTCTGAAGTTCCATGCTTTCCAATTACTGCCTGGTGTTGGGCCACAAAAGGCGAAAAAGATGATGCAGAGTAGAACAAGTATGGGTTGGTTTTCATTTGAAGAGGTCGATGAGGCATGCGATATTGATTCCTTGCAATTGATTGCTGAAAGATTAGTTGAAGAATTGGAAGATCCAAAGATGATTCCCAGTTTGATTCAAAATGTCGTGCGCGTTGCGGAAGTCTAGAAAATGTCAGATTTGGTGCCGGATGGCAGCGAAGTGGTTAGTGAATTAGTGGATTTATTACTTGACCGAATTAGAATTGACAAAGAATTAGGACAGCATTTTTTGATTGATGACAAAGTCATCCAAAAGGCTGTTGAACTATCAGAAATCGACAGTAACTCCCATGTTCTTGAGGTTGGTCCAGGCCCGGGTACACTAACTCATTTTCTTCTTGCAGTTGGTGCTAAAGTGACTGCCATTGAGATTGATGAAATCGCAGTTGAACATCTCAAGAGAGTTCACTCTTCTGCTATTGAAAGTGGACAACTTTGTTTGATAGAAGGGGATGCATTGCAAGTTAGGTGGCCACTGGACATCAGTCATGTGGTGAGCAATCCCCCATACCAAATATCCAGTCCACTATTAGCAAAAATTGATCATTGGCAGAATGATGCTAAACGCCGTGGTGCGAAGCAATTACAGTCTGTAGTTTTGTTATTACAGGATGAATTTGCTAGTCGTTTGGTGATGGAATTTGGACTTGCATCAAGAGGCCCACTTGGAATAAACACTGCTCTAAATTGGACATGTTCACTTGAGTTGAAAGTTCCCCCACATTCATTCACCCCACATCCAGAAGTGCATAGCAGGTTGGTTACTCTAAAACCATATGATTTGATGACCGATTTGGATATTGAAGTTGAGCCACGTTTGGTTAAGAGAATAGTTGACCATGCCTTTGCAGAGCGGCGCAAAAAAATAAGAAACAGATTGAAAGGAACACCACGAAAAATTGAGCGAGTTCCTAATTGGAATAGAAAGCGTTGGACACAAGCAGTTGATGTTTTGTTAAGTGATGCTGATAACCTTGATTTAGAATCAGGTTGGGAAGATTTTAGGCCCGAGGATTTAGAAGTAAATGAATGGCTTCTACTGGCTCAAAAATTAGAACATATCAACAATGAATTCAATGTATGAACACTTTGTATTTTTTCCCGATAAAACGGGGGGTTCAAAGCAGACCCCCGGCTCCGAGAACTCCGGGGGGGATGCCGTATGGCAAAGAAGGACACCTATCTAGCACTCTTGAGACGTGGCGTTGATGAGGTCACAGCTCAGACATTAGCGGATGCAGGTTTGACAATTGGTAAACTGAAAGATATTACTGAGGAACAATTAGTTGGGAACTATGGATTGAAGAAGAAGATCGCTAATTCAGTGATTGAAGTAATCAAATCTGGACCATCAGGTGCGGGTTCTGAAAAGTTCCTTTCAAAGGTTCTTTCCACTCCAAAGAAGTTGGACCGCATCGACAAGCAAAGGTTGCGCCGTCAGCAGAAAGATTACCTCGCTGAAATCATTGAGCAGAAGGAGAGAATCCGTGAAGCTAAAGTAGAGGCCTTCCGAAGCAAAAAACTGGTAATGATTCGACTTGGTAAGAGTATCGAATTGATTTGTAAATTAGAGAACAACCTCGATGAAGAAGGCAAATCAGAAATGCGCTCTAAAATTAATGACCAACTTGAAACTCGTGGATTGGAAGCGGCACGTGACCATGAATTATTGAATATA
>DASCSU010000184.1:0-1963 GCA_034399495.1 Candidatus Thalassarchaeaceae archaeon | reverse complement strand
AAATCTTCAAGAGCGATATCTAGAAACATGAATGAGGCACTTTTTGGATCTAGCCCACATTCTTGAATTTGGTCAGCCTCCACTCGGGGGCGGTAGAAAATTGCCCAACAAGGGTGCTTGAGCCCTACTGTGGCAGAGTGTCCTTCAAATCGCTGCCTATGTCTACGTTGAATAAGAATGAGGATCTGTGTTCTTTGGTGTCCAGATTGCCAAATATTTCCCATTCTTGTAGGTGCTGACTCAGCTAAGCTTGAGAGCGTAACCCCCTTGATTATCTCCACCTGAGTCATGACTACCGTAGCGACGAGTCGGCTCTTAGTTAGAAGTATTATGCTAAATCGAGCCGTTCCTCATGCATTGCTAGTTCTGCAAGCAATACGCAACCACCCGCCGCACCTCGGATGGTATTTTCAGAAAATGCTGAGAAAGCAAGTGTTGAACCCATTTTTACCAAATCAAAAACAGTAACTGACATACCGGCCTTCAAGTTGGTTGCAGGATTATGATCATCTGATTCAGCACCAGCCCAGCAAGCCTTCTCCAAATTAATTGGTGACTCACTCAATATGATGGGTTGTTTTGGAGCAGAAGGTAGGCTCAACTTTTGTGGGGTGGAGGAGTAATTTAACATCAATTCTTTGATTTCATCAATACTAGGGTCTTTTTTCATATGTATTTTCACTTTGACTATGTGGCCATAATTTCTATTCACGCGTTTGCATTCAACATTAGCATTGAAATCGGCTGATTTTATCTCATCAGATTCAATGCGCCCAAGTAAGCGGAGGCACTCTTCCGAGATCTTTTCTGCTTCACCAGGTATTTCAGATGCTATGTCATTGGTAGAGTACAGTAGTTCATAGCCTCCGCCAGAAAGCGATTGCTCAGTTGAGATTTCTACACTATTGAACCCGAAGGCATTCCACAATGGTTTGAGAGGTAGGGCTACAGGCATCACTGTACAATTTGTAGAGCATGCGATAAATCCTGTTTTTGGGTCGTGTAATGGTACTTGCAATATCTCTAGATGTTCTGGATTAAGATCTGCGATGATAAGTGGGACATCACGCTCCATTCGGTGCGCAGAGGAGTTTGAAAAAACCTTCATCCCTAATTCTCTTAGATATGGTTCAATTTCTATTGCAACCTCAGATGGTAAGGCTGAAAAAACCAATTGAATGTTTAATTTTGCCAATTGGGATTTTAGTTGAGTTAAGTCACAAGAAAAGACTTCTAGTTCACGCAATTTAGGCCGTGATTCAGGAAGCCTCCAAGGGATTTCAGAGAGTTGTTTACCTGCTTTATTTGGTGATCCAAATACCGCCGCTAATTCAAACCAAGGATGGTTTACCAGTCGTTGTTGGAAGCGTTGTGCGACGATGCCGCTTGAACCGAGTAGTGCTACTTTGGTTCGAATGTTAAACCACCTCATTTATCTCGAACGGCCCTTTATTCATAGCAGCGTCGGTTAACGACATCCTCTTGAACCGCCGGTTGAAATCACTTTGTTAAAGTAGGGCGGCTTCTGAGAGTGGTATGATGGTAGAAGTAGTAACTGTATTATTGGCAGTATTATTAGCAGTTTTTGGAGTCGCATTTGGATGGTTAGTTGCGTCAAAGAATCTAGTTGGGCGTGTTAGCCGAGCAGAGGCCACCGTCGAGGCTGAGAGAGCCACAAACGAAGAACGACTTAAGCAGATGCAAGTGTCTTTCGAAAAAGCAGCAACCGAGGCTTTCAAAACAGCAGTTAAGAATGCTGATGAGGAGAAAGAAGCCTCATTTTCAGATGCCACAAAGGCATTATCTAATGATCTGAATGAATATGCTAAAGCCATACAATCTGCCAAGGAGGCTGATATTAAAAGGGCCGCTCAACTTGGTGAAAAGGTTGACAATGTGAGTAAACTTGGGATTTCCCTTGCTGACGAGACTAGAGAGTTAACCCTTGCACTCAGGGGAGATT
>DASCSU010000183.1:0-1974 GCA_034399495.1 Candidatus Thalassarchaeaceae archaeon | reverse complement strand
CCTGACAGAATTGTTGATTTATCGCACATATTTGATTCTGGAGGCCCTCCTGAAGAAGCAAGGACTTGAGCAGAAAGCATCAGGGCCAAGGAAATCACGAGTAGTGAACGGGCAGTAATCAGACGCATGGCTACACCAGTGAATACTCTCGACTTGTGGGCGCTTCATAACCGTTGCTTGAACGCTCCCCCCCTAGTAGGGGGGGGATGGCATTATTTCAATAAACGAAATCTAACTTTACCGCACTCAAAGATCCTTCATTGCGCTATTTAATTCGTTCATCATCTTCTTCCCATCTCCGAAGAGCATCATTGTCTTATCTTCGTAGAAAAGATCGTTATCAACACCAGCATATCCAACATTTAGACTGCGCTTGATAATGACAACAACTCGGGCCTTGTCAGCATCAATTATTGGCATCCCACCCAATGGGCCCTCGCCTGAACGTGCCACGGGATTGACCGTGTCATTAGCCCCAATTATCAATGCTACATCTGTCTCAGGCAACTCACTGTTTATTTCATCCATCTCAATGAGTTGCTCATAGGGGACATTCGCCTCTGCAAGTAGTACATTCATGTGACCCGGCATTCTACCAGCCACCGGATGAATTCCATACTTCACATCTACATCTTGAGACTCGAGTAAATCTGCAAACTCCTTGACTGCGTGTTGAGCTTGGCTAACTGCCATCCCGTAACCTGGGATGATAACACAAGAAGTAATACCGTCACAAACCATTGCAACTTCTTCTGGATCACTACCAACTTTTGTCCTAGTAACGGTCTCCTTGCCTCCACCACCAAATGATTTGAACAGAACAGCAGGAAGTGTACGATTCATTGCCTTGCACATAATGAAAGTCAGGATTAAACCAGCGGCACCGACCATTGAACCGGCAATAATTAGCACATTATTGCCAATTACAAATCCTGTGAAGGCCGCAGCAATTCCTGAAAGTGAATTTAGCAGACTGACTACAACTGGCATATCTGCCCCACCTATGGGTAGCACAAACAGGATTCCTAGTAAACAGGATGTCCCCACTAATCCGTAGATATAGTCTGTATTGGTAGGTTCTTGAATTGTCAACACAATTAATACAATTGATGCGATTAACATAGCGACTTTGACAAAATTGAGCCAAGGTGGACCCCATGTTGGGAAGTTTACCCATTTTCTTCTGCCCCTATCGTCCTTCTTTGTTAATGGAATGTAGAATCCACCCATCAACTTACCCATAGCCATCAAACTACCAGTTAGTGTGAGCCATCCGACCAATCCCGTAAGGCCAATAGCGACCCAAGTGGCGTATAATTCTACACCCCCGCTAGGCACATTTCCACTCTGTAGCCTAGCTAATACTTCTGAAAGGCCTACTAGTGCTGAAGCAGCACCTCCAAATCCATTGAAGAGCGCAACTAATTCTGGCATCCCTGTCATTTCGACACGTATCGCCATCCATGCACCAATCAAAGTACCAAGGGCCAAACCGCCAACAATCAATTCTGGCTCAATATTGCCTTCAGAGTACATTTTTCCTAAAGTAACTAGAACTGCAAGAAGCATACCAAAAGCGCCTAATCGATTACCATCTGGAGCGGTTTTGGGGCTAGACAACTTCTTGATACCCAATATGAATAAAGCGGCTGAGACAAGATAGCCGACATCCCAAACAACTGCATCAACCATTTCAGGCACCCCCCTTCTTCTTGCGCTTACCAGCAATCATTTCCAGCATCCTATTAGTGACCATAAAGCCTCCAACAACATTGATGGTAGCCATGACCAAAGCCGCAAAAGCAAGCCAAGCAGCAGTGCCTGGATTGCCATTGTTGAAAGCAGAATTAGATAGAATCAAAGCACCGACAATTGTAATTCCTGAAATAGCATTAGCTCCAGACATTAGAGGGGTGTGAAGTGTCGGAGGCACTTTGCTGATTAACTCAAAACCAAGGAAAATTGCTAGCACGA
>DASCSU010000182.1:0-2001 GCA_034399495.1 Candidatus Thalassarchaeaceae archaeon | reverse complement strand
GTTGGAGTTTGGAAACTAGAGCATCTACGTCTACATCATCCAATGAATTCAAAGAATCCTGTAGCGATTCACTGTCTCTGTTGAGTTTGCTCAGCCTATATGCCTTCAATAGATGTTGAATTAGTTCATCTACACTTTGATAATTTTCTAAGGCACGCATCGAATTTAACTGCCTTCTTACTTCAAAACTAACGCTCACTGATGTCATATCTGGGGAACCCATAATCTCACCTTTGCTGGACTAGGTTAAGGACATCTATAGAAGTGTGACGGTTAATTGACAATACTACACCTAGATTTAGGCATATTTACAGATTAATCAAACGTTCAATTTCTGACTAATTCTTCAGTCTAAATCATTATTTATTTTGTACATTTTCAATCGACTTGTTTCTTTAATTCCATGCTTATGCCTTAATTTCTTAACCCTGTTAGATACTTCCCTAGCTAATGACCAATATGCCTGTGATCCTTTGTGCTTCCTTGTATTTGGATTATTTAAAATAACAACGGGGACGCCCTCCATTGGTGCATCTGCAATTTGTATCCTTCTAGGGATTGCAGTGCTAAAAACTTGCTTTTCAAAATGTTGACGTACTTCTTTAGATACTGTATTTCCTAAGTTACTTCTCTGATACATGGTCAAAGCAATACCAAACAATTTGAGATGAGGGTTGATTCTTCTCTGAATTAATTTAATTGAGTTCATTAGTTGACTCATTCCTTCAAGCGCATACCATTCAGTCTGTACGGGAATCAATACCCAATTAGATGCGGCAAGAGCATTGATTGTCAACAATCCAAGACTAGGTGGTGTATCGATGATTATGTAATCAAATTCGTGGATTGCAGATGCAAGCCCCTCCTTCAATCTAGTTTCACGGCCAATTCTAGTGGCCAACTCAATTTCTGCACCCGATAACTGAATATTGGATGGCAATAACCAGAGATTTTCAATTTTTAGTGACTTGGGCATTTTCTTATCTGGGTTTGATTGTCTCCATGTACGTTGCATTGAATCTGTTATGATTTCTGGAGCAATTAGGTAATCCTCTATTATAGGAAGTTCTTCACCTAAATCGTTCATTAAAAGGTCATATACAGTACGATCTAGTTTACTTTTATCAATTCCAAAAGAAGTAGAAGCATTTCCCTGAGGATCTAAATCAATCAACAGGACTTTCGCTGGCTCTATACCCATCTCTTTTTTGCCTTCGGCAAGGGCTGTAGCAATATTAACCGCAGTAGTAGTTTTGGCACAACCACCTTTTTGATTAGTGCACGAAATTACCATTTTGTAAGGGTCCATACCTCATCACCACCTCTCGTGAATGTGGCCTCTGCTTTGAACCTTAATCAGTACCGCGATAACTTGTGTACCTAGATAGGCACATATTCACAAATGAAATCAAGCGGTTTGGATTACTGGAACAGGCACTTCAGAGAGAATCTTCCTAGTAATGTGCATTCCAGTGATACCACGAATCTTTGCTTCTGGTTTGAGGACTATCCTGTGACTAATAATTTGTATCGCCACTCCCTTGATGTCGTCAGGAATAACATAATCTCGTCCATCAATAGCAGCAGATGCTCGCCCTGTCTTAAACAGTGATTGGCTAGCTCGAGGTGAAGCACCAGTGATGACTCTGTGGTCCTCACGAGTTCGCTGAACAACTTCGACAATATAGGATAAAATTGCTGGATCAATATGTACTGTTTCCAATGCCTTCTGCATAGCAACCACCTTTTTCGGCGAGGTTATTTGCTGAACATCGTGATCATCCTTTCCTCGCAACTTCCTGCGGGCAAGAATTGCCTTCTCTTCTGAACGGTCAGGATAGCCCATTGACATCTTCATCAAGAATCGGTCCATCTGTGCCTCAGGAAGGGGGTATGTACCCTCTTGCTCTATTGGGTTTTGAGTTGCCAAAACAACGAATGGCGCAGGCAACTTGTGAGTAATTCCTTCAATCGTCACCTGCTTCTCTTCCATGGCTTCAA
>DASCSU010000181.1:0-2020 GCA_034399495.1 Candidatus Thalassarchaeaceae archaeon | reverse complement strand
CATGGAAGCTACCAGGGTGGGAATTACTAATCAGGAATTAATTGTAAATCATGTATTCTTTGACGACTCTACAGGGGAGTTTATTGACGCACCATCTCAAATACCCAACCCAAGTGAAGATAGTTCATCTTGGCCCTTGATAGAAATGTCTGGTTGTGGCTCGCTCCTTCATTGCGGTGAATTGGACAGAGCAGTCATTGACAGTGGTTCTGTCTGGTGGAACGGTTCACTAGATGATTCTGCAGATTCAGATTCATTCCGATTAAACAGCAGCGATGGAGATTTAGTAGAAGTCGGCATTATTGCACATTCGACAGACCTATCCATTGAAATTTGGAGTCGCACCAATGATGACCTTCAATTAGTTACTCAGGAACAGTTCATTTCTGGAATAACATACCAGACTACTCGTTTGCTTTTGGAGCAAAATGAAGGAGAGTTGTGGGTGAGAATGAGTACATTTAGTAGCGATGCTGGCCTGTATTCACTTCGCTTCGCTCAGCACTCACAATCAGATGAAACTGAATTTGGCGATGCCACCTCAGAACCTTGGACAGCTCCAACAATCCCTGCAACCTCAGTTTCAGGACACCTAACCAACGGAGATGATGGAGATACTATTCGCTTAGAAGCAAGTTCACGTAGCCAAATCAGCGTTGATTGGTGGCTTAGTGGATCTGCTGATATTTATTTCCAGGCTAGACTTGGGACATGGAATATTGTTCAACATGAAATGAATATTACAGGAAGTGTTCTTTTTGTAGTCCCAGTTGGTGCTGATGCCGCTTCAATTACCATCAATAATTCTAGTGAACCCCTCATCTGGAAAATATCAATCACCAACAATGGGCCAAACGATGGAGGCGTCCCCGGAGACGCCTCAGATAGCCACCCCACTGGTGAGGCTGACACCCTAGGTTGGACATTGCTGCAGGCAGAATCCAGTCAAACATCTGGTTCAATCGGTGGCTCTGATATTAGGGATGTTTATCTTATTTCAAGAGAAGAGGGATTCCCTAACCGTAGTTGGCTAACTGCAACAATAGAAGCAGACCCTGGTTCTTGTTCAATAAAACTAGTTGAGATGAATACGTCATCTTACATTGGTTGGCAAACTATATCTTGGAACCTCAGTGAAATGCAAGGACAACAGGCCAACGTTGGGCTTGAATTACCTCATGGCCGCCACTTAATGGTAGTTGAATCAAACAGTGAGGAAGAGGTAGAATATACAATTGACTGGTCTTGGATAACTCCAGAAAGTGAAGATATTGAAGAGGGTGTCTGGGTAGATTACTCTAGTAAGATGAATAACTTTTACATCATTGTCGCAATTTTACTGCTTTCGCCATGGATTCTAATTGCCTACTGGCGCTGGAAGAGTGGTGGAGAACTAGAATTAGAGGCTCATGAAAAGAGGCGTTTAGAGCGTTTGCGTGAACGATTAACTGCAGCAGACCCAACCAATGAGCGCGACCCACACGCGCTACTACACGCCCTAGAATCACTTGCAGACACTAACTGGGAAGCACTACTCGCAGAATGGGGTGAACCATTAGTACGCCACACTACTGAATCACTAGATCTTGTCATCTGGGAGTTGAGCAATGAAGATAATCGTAGTTCATTGACTGTAGGTCTGACACTATTGAACGAAGAGTGGACTTTAGCAGCAATTCGCTTCCAAGCAGTAGAAGGTAGCGAATGGAATGTTTCTTCGGTTGTACCTGATTCTCTCTTTGATGGCGATGAAGTATTTCTTGGTGATTTGAAGCCTAAGTCAAGTAGATTCTTGCGCATAGACCTTGAAGGGGAGGCTAAAGGTTTCGACCTTATTCTCTCAGGGCTTGTTGGTGGCAAGCCTGTAGCTGCTGTTCCAACAAAAGCCGCTCTGCTTGAAGAAGAATGACTGATTACCTCCCTCGCCGAATCAATAATTTCTTTCATCAATAACTAGACGCCTACGGCGTCTTTGATATAATAACACGCCCTATTATAACACACCCCCTTATTATATTAC
>DASCSU010000180.1:0-2031 GCA_034399495.1 Candidatus Thalassarchaeaceae archaeon | reverse complement strand
GATATTGGCGCTAAACCAAATAATAACAGCACCCCACCCTAACATATTGAATTTATTTCTATTCCGAGCTATCACATCTACCAGTTATATATTGTATTTCATACATTATAAAATTGAGTAAGATATGTGTGGGGATGTCCCACTGTACAATTTAATAGGAACCATGTTATTCTTCACTTTTTATGCCGTCAATGTTCGACAATGCAAACTTCACTGCTTCAACCCAAGCAGGATCTACAGCGTCAACCCCGCCTAGGCGTTGCAATTTTTCATAATGCTCCAAACTAGAATTATTATTGCCAAGATGAGTATAGATATTTTCAAGGGCAAGATGACTCATGGCGTTGATATATTCTTCTTCCATATCCCATGCTTTTTCAAAGCAACTAATTGCACCTCTCTCTCCTTGCAATAACCCTCTTTGAGTCTGCCTCAAACCAGCAGCAGACCACATCTTTGCCGATGTTCCAATTAACATCCCCTTGAAGAAAATATATGCTTCTAAAATTAATAGAAAAGATAGAGTAATGAAAGCAACAATCTGCTCATTTTTCGAAGCCTCACCCCAATCATCAGAGAACAATGCAGTAGCCCCCATACAAAGCAATATTCCTGACATAGGTCCTACAATTACATCCTTGTTTGAATAAGCCATATGCCAAGCCCCAACCACCATCTGTAATCCCCCAATAAGTGTGACAGCAGTTGCAGCAACTCTAGGGCCGTCAAATTGGCGTGGAGATGCCGAAGATACTAGTAAGAATCCAGCAAATCCTAGTAGCAAAATACCATGTTGGCGAGATACTTCAGGAAATGGCTGATCTCTACTTAAATAGATTAGAATTAATCCAATTAACGCAAGCAAAACCACCCACGCAACAATTTCCATAGCATGGACGTCAGGCCACTTAGTCATGAACCCAATGGTAGTTCACTCAGTTTTATTTTCCCGCCAACCTGGTTTCCAGAAGTTCTCATCATCAAGCCACACTAGCCAACCCTCATCATTAGCAGAGAGTAGATGTTTTGCACGCATGTTCAAACCATCAATTAACTCATCAGATAATTCTTCTCTTTGATGTGCTTTCGTCCACTCTTTTTGTAATTCAGCAACCCCTACTTTCCCTTCAGTGGGCTCATCAAAGAATTTTTCACAAAGACTTCTGAGGTCTTGTAACCAAGAGCGCGTCCCCTTAACTTGTGGGTCATTAGTTAGGTCCACGCCTTTTTTGGAGAACGGCCACCAACTCATGTTACAACCTAGAACCCGAACTACTTTGAGTCTATCGTTGGATAACTTGAATGCTAATCATCACTTAGCCCCCCTGTGGGTCGAATTATTGTTCATACACATGGGCGCCCTAGGGAACGTGCATACAGTAGATTGGTTGAGATTTATTCGGAGAGATTAGCCACAAACAGTGTAAAGTTGAATCAACATTCTGAGAAATTAAGCCATGATGAATATGTAAGAAAGTTAGAGTTGGCTGCTGAAGGTGCCACATTGATTTTACTTGATGAGAGAGGTGAATCAGGGACTACAGAATGGTTCACTAATTACTGGAAAAATTGGAAACTTTCAAGCAAAAACATTCACCTTGCTATTGGCCCAGTTGACGGATATCAAAGTCATGTGATTGAACAACATCCATCAATTAGCCTTGGTCCATTAACTATGACTTATGAAATGGCAGCAGTTGTTTTACTTGAACAATTATACCGCGCCAGTGAAAGAGATCGAGGTTCCCCCTATCATAGAGATTGATTACAGAATTATTGTTAATATTTTATTTGAGAAATTTCGTTACCTATTTCCACTATTGTGTCTAGTAGTTCATCTACAACCATTTCACTAACATTGGGATTGGCAACAACTGCACGAAGAATTGGTCTACCATCAACTAATGAAGTAGAAATCATAAAACGACCAGATGACAATAAATCAGCCCGTATTTGCTTGTTAGTCGCATCTTGTTTTTCTGCTGTTAATCTAGCCCCGGTATAGCGAATACATACATTTGTCAACGAAGG
>DASCSU010000179.1:0-2078 GCA_034399495.1 Candidatus Thalassarchaeaceae archaeon | reverse complement strand
ATGGCAGTATTGCGGTGCCTGATAAATTAACTGAGACTCCAACAGATTTCATCAGGAAGACGATGCTAATGGCGTTAGTACGATCAACTCGGTCTGTTCGATTTTCAAGCACTTCGATATCTTGTAATTTAGAGAATGGGTCATCATTTTCAGTCGAATCATCATCTCTATCTCCAGATATGGCACCATCGACAAGCAGCATACCAATCTGTCCGGCATTGAACTCCTCGCTGTACTGTTTCATTTTTAGAATCGGGGGCTGCCCTTCCGGGGCCATGTCTAGCAAGTCGATATTTTCCTCTACCATTGGGCGAGCCCAAAAGGCAGAAGTAAGCATTAGTATGATGAATATGCTGAGAGTTGCCTTTGGCCAATTGATTGGTTGCTCAACTATGAATTCGATCATCTTCGGGGGTGGGTGGCTAGGTTTCTTCAAATCCAATAACATGGTCAAATTTGGAACCATAACCATAGTTAGGATGTAGACAATAACAATTCCACCAGCTAACGCAATTCCAACTGTTTTTATCGGTGCCATTGGTGTTGAAACAAGTGAAATGAATCCAATGACAGTTGTAATTGCAGAAAGTAGGACTGCCTTACCAGTAGATTGGAGAGCAATAGCCATTTTATCTTCGGGAGTCCCAGACTCTTCGGCATACCTATTGGTAATATGGAGCCCATAAGATACACCAAGAGCAAGCAATATCGGACCTACTATGATGACTGTCATTGTCACCTCATAGTCTAGATAACCCATGACTCCAAGAGTCCACCAAACAGAACAAAGTGTAGGCAATCCAGAAATAATGACAACTTTGATTCCTTGTATGATTCTGACACGTCCTGTTTGGATTAAGTCTGAATGGAAAACGAACAAACCACCAGCGACTGCTACAATCCCAAGTGGGAAAATTTGCCAAAATAGAACGAATGAATACTTGGTGACAGAGTTAGTGATCGGCACAGGGCCAGTTAGGGTCATTGTAAGGCCAAGACATTGAGGCGCAGTACCATTTTGTCCGTCAGGTCGGTCTTCACAGGCAGACTCATCATCATTCCAGTTGTTTTCAAAAGAGGTTTGTTCAATCCAGCATTCAGTATAGGTGATGATGTCAACATATGCTTCAGATTCCCTCTGTCCACCTGTTTTGCAGACTTCAGGAATTTCACTAGCGTGGAATCCACTGTCAACAACTCCAACCACTATGACGCCCCGGTTGGGGAATCCTAATTGTTCAAGGGCACCAGCTCCAACATCTCGGTATAATTTGTCTTTGGCGTTGGGGGGTAATTCACCAATAATTTGATTGACTCTATTTTGGTCATCTGGGATGCCGTAGCCACCCAGTGTGTCACCTAGGTCATCAATTTGCTCATTAATTTGCTGTGAGAGATCTTCGTCACCCAAAGCATTGGATACAAATGCCTTTGCTACTCTAGGGGCTGAAGAATTAACCTCTTTGACAACAGTAGATATCGATAATATGTAGATAATTCCATCTTCATCCCCACCATCTGAAACGACTTTATTCAATTGTCGTTCTATAATGTCCAACTGTTTGAGAATCTCCACATTAGTGACGGCTTGATTTTCTGATTCGACATAAATAATCATTGCATTAGTGGTCCAATCTTCTTCAATTGTAGCGATGTCATCTTTCACCCTAGAATCATCAGGAAGGTAGACTTCTAAATCGCCGTTAACATTCAGTGAAGTCGTGCCAGTCCACTTATCTAGGATCCCAGAATGGAACAGGAAGAACATTGTAATTAGCAGACATATGGCAACAGTGGGTGCTGGGAAGCGAGTTAGCGTACCAATAATGGACATCTTGCGCAGTTCCTTTTTGAGCCTACGTGGCGCTGCAAGAATTGCATCCATGGCATTTTCTGTATCAATTTCAATTATTTTTTCTCTTACTTTATCAGTGGTAGCAAATAACTTCTCAGAAAGTAGTTTTGTGGTGCCTTTTGAAGGCACATCATCGTCAACCTCTCTATCAGTGATGCTCTCCACCAATCTGCCCTGCTATCAATTCACCCTTTAACTTCTCAGCAAAATGTTCACGCTTACG
>DASCSU010000178.1:0-2160 GCA_034399495.1 Candidatus Thalassarchaeaceae archaeon | reverse complement strand
TGGTAGAAGCAGATTGAGTAGGGAAAATGGGCCCTAAAGCTGAATCTGCAAGTGTGACATTCCAATCAGAAGGCAATGAAGTACTGTTGAGTGTTAGATTGAATGTTCTCGTATTCATCAGATTATCATTTGTAACTGTGACAGAAACATTGGTTGCAGTACCAGGCACGAGATATTCGTGTTGTGAGGATAATGTGACATCAATCTCAGTACTTGCAACTACTGGAATTGATGCAAATGGCAGAAGGACTGCGCTGAATAATAATAGCGCAATTGATAGACTCGACTTTCTCCGCATGACTCCGCCTCAACACTTCCGACATTCGCTTACCCTATAACGGCGGCGGGGGATAGCGCCCTACGGGCGATTTGTTTTTACTCCAATAAAAAGTCAATAATAAGTACAGAAGAAAATGTGAAACAAAATAGCAAAATATCTCATTATTGGCATAATGCGCTGAGGATTTCGTCATCTAACTTTTCCCAAGGGAAAGGGCCGTCAGCACCAGGGGTTCGACCAAAGTGGCCACCCGACGCCGTAGAGGAATAGATAGGTTGCAGGAGCCCTAATCTATCGATGATTGCCCTTGGAGAAAAATCAAACACTTTCTCAACCATTTCTCCCAATTCTGATTCGGATATTGCTGATGTACCAAAGGTCTCAACTCGCACGCTGACTGGGTTATTTTTTCCAATTGCATAGGCAAGTTGAATCTCGCAAGTTTCTGCAATACCTGCTGCCACCACATGTTTAGCGGCCCAGCGAGCAGCGTATGCTGCGGAGCGATCTACTTTGCTAGGGTCCTTTCCTGAAAATGCACCACCCCCGTGTCGGCCCATTCCTCCATAAGTATCCACAATCACTTTCCTCCCAGTCAAACCGGCGTCAGCATATGGACCACCTGGGTCAGCAAATCGGCCTGTCCCATTGACTACAATAATGGTATTTTCATCTAATAATGAACTAGTTATTGCATGTTTAATCACATGTTCAATAATTTCAGAATTGACAAAATTGTGTTCTTCTTCTTCATCTCCCCCAAATCGATCTTTCAATGCCGCATCATGTTGAATTGCGATAATTACTGTGTGGACTCTTTTTGGTTTTCCAGATTCGTATTCAATAGTCACCTGACTTTTGCCATCAGGCCTTACCCATGACAAACGTCCTTCTTGGTCTGCAGGTAATTCACGAACAATTTTCAATCTGCGTGTTAATCTTTGTGATAATGCTGCTGCAAGAGGGAAATATCTGCCCTTTAGTCCCTCGTAGTTCTCTGTTTCATTGCATGCATAACCAAACATCATACCTTGATCGCCAGCCCCATCTCGGTCAACGCCTTGAGCAATATTGGCAGCCTGAGTAGTAATGAATTGTTGAACTTCACATAAGGTCTTAGAAGTTGCATCCATACCTATTGAGTGGTCAGAATATCCAATTGCTGAAGCGGTATCTCTAGCAATTGATTCATAATCTGGAGTTGGGCCATTCAAAGTAACTTCACCTGCCAAAACAATGTGACCTATGCCATCATCTGTCTTGACTAAGGTTTCAACTGCAACACGTGCTGCTGAGTCAATCCTGAGGCAGGCATCTACAATTGCATCTGAGATTGCATCGCACAACTTATCGGGGTGGCCACAAGTAACCGATTCCGATGTAAACAACTCGTCACCCCTCGCCATACTTGTTTGGGGCCTAGGGGGTCATAATAACCCTGACCATAAAGCACGGTAGTATTGATTCAAAGAGATTCAAGTTTCTTGTTACAAACAGCAACCCCTGATTCATCTCCCATTGATTGGAATTTCTGTTGTAGATTGATAAGCAATATAATGGCATCTGCTGAAGGCAATAAAGAGGCCAGTTGGAATCCAATGTGACCAATCGTGGGTAATGGCGGTTGCATATCCCATGCTGCCTGAAGCAACCGTTTTCTCTCTTCCACTTCCAATACTGGATTTCTTAAGTGGGCTAGGGTCAATTCACCATACAACATGGAATGAGGTTGTTTTGAATCATTACTGATGGTAACTAATGCTGAATCAACCTCCATGGGAATTGGCCAGCCCGTTCCGGTCATCGAAGCAACTCGGCATTGCAATCTCAAGTAACTGATTGCCCATAAATCCTGACGAAGCCCCGTGGCACCGGGTAAA
>DASCSU010000177.1:0-2242 GCA_034399495.1 Candidatus Thalassarchaeaceae archaeon | reverse complement strand
ATCAAGGCGGTCAAGTACAGAAGGATGGTTCGAGAACCCCTAGGCAGGTAGATTTCATTGAAGTTCGTAGGGCTATAGCCAAAGGTGAGTTTTGGTCGGAAGAATTGGTCGAAACGTGGATGCCTAAATCTTCTGAGGAAGAATCCTGAGGTGATGTAATGACACGTGCCATAGACTTGCAAGGAAAAGTGGCTCTAGTTACAGGAGGTAGCCGCGGCATTGGTCTTGCTATCTGTGAATGCCTAGCTGCTGCCGGAGCAGATGTGGCCTTTACATATCATCCAAATGAGATCGACGCAAGTCTTGCTTGTGGAAAAATAGAGGCTTGTGGAAGTCGTAGTCTAGCACTTGCTGCAGATGTTAGTAGTTCCGAAATTGCGGCAGCAACTTTCAGCACAATTGAGGCTGAATTGGGAAATATAGACATTTTAGTTTGTAATGCTGGTATTATCAGAGACTCAGTTATCTGGAAGGCTAGTAAGTCGGAATGGGACGATGTGTTATCTGTGAATCTGACAGGGGCATTCAATTATCTCAATCAACTTGCCATACAGGCTAGAGCAACTCCAAAACCACGTAGTGTTGTACTAATTTCATCTATCAATGGCATCAGAGGTAAATTTGCACAAACAGCCTACTCCGCTTCTAAGGCCGGATTAATCGGCCTAGGCCGTTCTGCGGCTAAAGATCTAGGGAAATGGGGCACTAGAGTCAATATTGTAGCTCCAGGTATGGTACTAACTGATT
Organism: Candidatus Thalassarchaeaceae archaeon; assembly: GCA_034399495.1. GTDB lineage: Archaea > Thermoplasmatota > Poseidoniia > Poseidoniales > Thalassarchaeaceae > MGIIb-Q1. Next base: position 1,495 of record DASCSU010000177.1, on the reverse strand, counting down.
TGACAGATAGCCTACCCAAAGACATCATCCAGAAGGCTAAGGATGAGACTCTTGATAATCGATTGACTAAGGTTAGCGATGTTGCTAATGCTGTACTTTTTCTGTCCTCAGATTTGTCAGAACACATTACTGGTGTTGTACTGCCTGTAGATGGCGGACAGTTGCTTTGAGGAATTAGTATGGCTGAAAAACATCCTTTTGAACCATTCAGAATAAAGTCGATTGAGAATATTAAACTCACCACTCAAGCAGAGCGGGAAGTGGCATTGGAAGAAGCAAACTTCAACATTTTCAAAATCCGAGCTGAAGATGTAATGGTCGATCTTCTGACAGATTCAGGGACTGGGGCAATGAGTAGCGAACAATGGGCCTCACTAATGCGAGGTGACGAGAGTTACGCCGGTTCACGTTCTTTCGACAGACTTGCAAAGGTTGTTGACGGAATTTTTGGTTTCAATCATTTCATTCCTACTCATCAGGGTAGAGCATCGGAAGGAATTCTGATGAGTTTGTTAGTCAAGCCCGGCGATATTATTCCTAACAACACACATTTCGATACTACAGCAGCTCATGTTCTGGCACGTGAAGGAATTCCTGAGAATCTATTAATGGATTTTAGTAAAGACCCAGACTTTGACCATCCATTCAAAGGCAACATAGACTTAGATACACTTCGTCATGTTCTCGAAAAAAAATCTGATTCGATACCATTCTGTATGATAACTGTAACGAATAATGCAGGTGGTGGACAACCAGTCTCACTTGCAAATCTTCAAGGTTTGAGAGAATTATGTGATGAGTTCTCAAAACCTCTATTCATCGATGCCTGCAGATTTGCTGAGAATGCCTATTTGATTAAACAAAGAGAAAAGGGGTGCTCTAAGATGAGTGTGCGTGAAATTGCACATAAGATGTTCTCACTTGCTGATGGTGCGACATTCAGTGCTAAGAAAGATGCAATCGTCAATATTGGTGGTTTGCTGTTGATGAATGACAAGCAACTCTACGAAAATGCACGTAATGAATTGATTATGCACGAAGGTTTTCCCACTTATGGAGGCCTTGCAGGAAGAGATTTAGATGCAATGGCGACAGGTCTGATAGAAGGCACAGATGATGATTATCTATCATATCGAACTTCTCAGGTTGCTTGGCTTTTTGATTCATTGAAGGATATCGGAGTTCCTGTATTCGGACCGCCAGGCGGCCATGCGGTGTACATCGATGCCGGTTCTTTTCTAGATCATATTCCTCAATCTGAATTCCCGGCCCAATCTTTAGCTGTGGAACTTTATCTTGAAGGAGGAGTGAGGACAGTTGAGATTGGCTCAGTCATGTTATCATTCATTTCACCTGACACTGGTGAGTTAGTCACACCCCCACTTGAATTAATTCGTTTAGCTATTCCAAGACGAACATATACTGAAAGTCATCTTCAACACGTCGTTGATTCATTCAAGGCGGTAGTTGAGCGAAAAGAAAGTCTGAAGGGTTT
>DASCSU010000176.1:0-2254 GCA_034399495.1 Candidatus Thalassarchaeaceae archaeon | reverse complement strand
GTTGGCTACCAGTCAGCCCCATTGCCTTAGCTTGCTCTTTGAACCATATAGCCACATCGTTGGTAGCAGTATGGGGGCAACCAAAATATTCTGAAAATCTGCGAGTAGTTGTCAACCGCCTGGTATTTCCATCACGACGTTTGTCGATTAGACCCAAATCACGTAAGTCAGAAACATGCTCATAGGTCACTTGACCCACCATTTCTACTAGTTTATTTTGAGCCATTGGTTGATGATAAGCAATTAATGCTGCAGTTTTTAGTAATCTCTTGGGTATTTCTGTGCGCGCTATTCGGGGAATGTGATTGGCAAGCTCTGGCTTAACTTCCAATACCCAATATCGGTTAATCTCAGTTAATTGGATGGCACTTTCATCACGCTCTGAAATAGACTTTTGAAGATCTAACAAAGCCATTCTGATGGTAGTTTCAGTAATGTCGAATTGGTTGGCAAGTTCAGTTTGAGGTAGTGAACGACCTGCTCCAAAAAGAGTTGCCTCAAGCAAGGTACTGAGTTCCGGCGCGTCGCTCAGGCACTCACCTCTGGCGAAATTTCAGCAGTGACTGCATCAAAAGAAGTCATTTTAGGCCACTTGTCTTGTAGGAAGATATCTCCGTTGGGGTATTCTACTTGCCAAATATCAGTATATCCTCTATGAGTAAGGAAAAGTGCAGAGACAAATCCTACTATCCCCCCTTCGGCCTCAGCATCTTCTGGGTCCCAACCAGCATCAATCCCTTGCGACTTGAGTTGATTTGCAACTGCAGCTATAGTAACGGGCTCACCCGCTGGAGATAAGTTGCGAATAGCGCCCCATGTTTGGCGTATCTCCTCCTCTAGATTCTCTTGATGCACTCTACCCTTGACGTTAGCAATTGCACTTTGGACATCCAAAGCATGCTTTGCCCTAGATGCTTCACGCAGAATCCTCTCTTCTGCCTCCTCATGAGCCTCAGAAAGACATGATAATAATTCTGCTAAAGTCACTGGTCGGCCACCATCGCGTTTAATTCGACCATCAAATAATGAGGGCAAAGTATCAGCAGCCTCACCAGCCAATACAGTATTTGTGAAAGCAAAATCATCATCACAAAATTCAGTCTGCCAACTTGGCACATAATCCCAGTCTTCATCAATGACTTGGTCGGCATTCTCTGCTCTTTCTAACAAATTAGCAGCTTGACCATGTAATATTTGCCAAGCCATTCGAATCAACCGACCACATGTTGGTAAATCGATGTTCTCTGCTTTGGAAAGTCTTTCGTTAAACAATTCTATAAATCTCTTAAGATCAATATTCCAAGGATCTAGGGAAGCATCCTGGAACATTTGTAAAACCAATGCAATACTCCTGTCAAATGGGTGACTGAGCGCATGGTGTTCGGCCTCTTCCATCTCCACTAATTCTTGAATATGGTCAGCATAACGACTCTTGTGAAGAGGCAGGGAACCATCATGACCTATCATTTCAGAAATAATGTCATCTCGCAATGATAATGAATCAAAATCACTCATTGAAATCACTCCGCATCTTCAGTGATTCCATCGATGTCGAGGTCTTCTAGTTCCTCCTCTTTATCTCGAGCATCTAGAATTTCTCGTTGCTCCTGTTCTATGGGTAGAGCCACCCCGAGTTTCTCATTCATGTCCTCAAGAGAATCTTCCGCGCGATCAGCAAGTGAGGTTAGTGTCTCACCCTTCTCAATTTCCAAGGACTCATCCTCTAACTCCAATTCAGATGGTGATTCATCTGCCTCATCTTCAATCTCAGTTGATAGGAGATCATCAATATCTAAACCACCAAGACTCGCTGGTGTGGCAATTTCGGGGGGTGCTTTGGGCATATCTGAGACGGGTGGGAGTTTGTCTAAGTCCTTCTTTTGCTCCTGCATCTTTTTCTGTGCTTCAAGTTCCTCAAATGCCGCATCTCCGACATCAATTGCCTGTTCACGACCAAAGTCAGTAATTCTACGACTACAGCCATCACCTGCATGAGTAATTCCAATGTGGTGGTCTGCCAACTGCAAACTGACCTTCCTTAGAGTCACCATGATAAATTGAGCCTGCTCACTTCTTAGACGACATAGGGTTGCTATGTTTTCAGCATTGAATGTGTCGAGATTTTGGTCTACTTCATCAAAGTAGTAGAATGGTGATGGTTCATAATCTTGAATTGCGAAAATTAAGGCGAGAGCCGCCATTGACTTCTCACCACCTGATAGTAGACCAAGCCCACTCTTCTTACCAGGGGGGC
>DASCSU010000175.1:0-2258 GCA_034399495.1 Candidatus Thalassarchaeaceae archaeon | reverse complement strand
TGCAACATTTGCCTTCGCAGTGGGGTGTACGCGTACTGCGCCACCCACCAGTCCTACTGCCATAGGTAGTTCGATAGAACCTACTAGGTTGCCCTCAGAATCCTTCTCCCAATGAGTAAGGGAGCCATATGTTCGCTCATGAGAGGCGTATGAGTGCGCTCCTGACTCGATTGCGCGCCAATCTTGTCCACATGCCACAGCAATGGCTGAGATAGCGTTCATGATGCCTTTGTTGTGTGTTGTCGCACGGAAAGGATCAGCAGCGGCAAAATGGTATGCTTGGATAATTCCATCAATGACTTTTGCACCATCTTCAGCACCTTCTCCCTTGTTTGCCATTTCTTCTGGGGTAAACGTAGCACTTACTCGTGCAAGACGATGCACGGCTAGGTTGGAAATAATGCGTAGGATGACAGTACCTCCACTAATTGCCTCGACTTTGGGGGCTATGGTTTCAGCCATGGTATTCACTGCATTAGCACCCATTGCATCACGGCAATCTACGAGGAGGTGTACAATCACCATTGGTCCAGAATTAGTGTCAATCACACGTGCTTCTAGCCCCTTGCACCCGCCTCCAAATTTGACTAGAATTGGGTCTACTTCATTACAATCTGAGACTAAATCATCAGCAGCCCCTAACAGGGCATTTTTGGCCGCAAAAGGGTCATCACAATCTACGACTTGAATCTGTCCAATCATGATGGGGTCTGTGTTATTTGAGACAAAACCGCCCTTGGCGTGGCATCGTTTTGCCATGTTGCTGGCAGCTGCGACTACAGAGGGCTCTTCAAGGGCAAAAGGTACGAGATAATGTTCTCCATCTACAATGAAATTAGTTGCTACTCCAACGGGTAATGCAAGGGTGCCTATGACGTTCTCAATGATTCGATCAGCGGCGGCCTCAGAAAGCTCTCCTGTAGCAGCAAGCGCATCGACTGCTTCCTGGTCAAGATTGGCCAGTTCTGCAATCATTTCTCGGCGCTCTTTCACGCTCAATTTGTAGAATCCTTTTAGGCGGCTATTTTCAACAGGCACGGGCTCCCCTCAATCCTCCTGCCCTTGGTGGACTCTCTAAAGCATTGCGAGCATTATGAAAATGAAGAACAATGTTATTTTTCTCTTCTAAGTCACTTTGGGGGTGTTTTCTGCAAGCAATTATTCTGGATATTTGATTAGCCACAAAGCGTTAACGAAGCGTTAATCTTCCTCGATTAACGAGTTAACGCTTTTTTACACCCGTTATTAACGCGTTAATGCGGAAAAATTATTCCGAAAAACAACGCTATGATTTGGCAAATACTACCTTTGGTGATACTTTCAACGCTTCTGAACGGGTCATTTTCAACTTCTCCGACGCGTAAATATGTTAAAGGGTCTTTGAGTTCGGCCCTATTATGCAATACAAGGAGCCAAAAATGAATTTACCATTTCTCTCTGCAAATCCATTTGACGTCAGGGCATTGAATAGCAAGAACTTGGAATTAAGAGTTGGCCGTGATGACTTGTTCGTAGCATTAGCCAACAACATCAGACTCATTTCACCACGGGTTGTTGCGGTAGTTGGAGAGAAGGGGTCTGGGCGTTCTTCTTTGATCCATTCAGTAGCTGCGACAACTGAGCAGGTTCACCGGGTTTTTTGGCCTGAAAATGACCAAGTTACAACTATACTTCATCAGATGTATTGTGACCTAATGAATGACTTCGAAACCCCTGCAGTCCATAGCGTCTTAATTAATCGTTTAGAGGAAGAATTAGCGGGCAATTCTGGGTACCTACCATTAATCATTTTTGACCACCCTCACCTGCCAGGTCCAGAACTTGCAGAAGTACTAACAAAACTGATGCCGGTGCTCACTCGCTTACGTGCTTTGACACTCATTTCTTTAACTCCTGGGCAGAAAGCAGGATTCTCTGAAGAGTTGCTTTCTGAGATGGACGTAACACCTCCACTAGAGTTGTTTTCAAGAGAAGAAATTACCAGTTTGATAAACAAAAGATTTCGCAAGGCTAGCAACTCGTCTTGGACTGCTCCACAATCCTTGGTTGACATGGTAATGGATGAGAGTAGTGGCCATGTAGGTAGGGCTATGAGATTCTTGCGAGATTTCATTGATTACTCACGTGGTATGCCAATTGCGGATGCTCGTAAAATTGATTTGAAAGTGAAGTTATCTCCTAACCCCCCAACTGAGGTTGAAGATCCGACTTTTCAGAGGGTCGCAGAGGCTTCCCCTAATACTAATGAGGTAGAGGTG
>DASCSU010000174.1:0-2272 GCA_034399495.1 Candidatus Thalassarchaeaceae archaeon | reverse complement strand
AACTGAATTCTCAGCCGACATGGTTGATCGTGTTGAAACATTCCTAAACAATGGCAAGCGTATTTCTATTGATCAAAACAGAGGTCCTAGAATACCTATCGCTATCCGTCCTAAGGAAAAATTATTACCATCTGTTGATGAAATGCTGAGAGCCGACTTAGAAGAGCAAGGGGCAACAGCAGAAATGCTAGAAGCAGCAGTATCTGAAAGCAAGTTGACTGGCGGATTGATGGATATCAATGACTGGATTGACCAAACCTTGGCAGCAAAGGGATACATTCAGGCTCAAGAAGATCGTGAAGATTTCATTGTCGCTACAGGCGCGGGCGCAACTAAGTTCAACAAGTGGATGAAGAAGGCTGGACTTGTTTTCAACAAACAGACCGGCCGCTGGACTCGTTGGTCTGATAGATAAGATACTGCGGCGCTGAGCACCCCGTACCCGCTAGTTAGGAAGAAAGCGGTGTGAAACTTCTTGAATTGATACATTGTCGCTTAGTGCAGAGGATGCTTATTGCATTGTATTGAAATTCTCGGTGAGTTGTTGTAATGGATGCTTTACTTGTTGGTTTCATCGCCTTTGATATATTCATTTTATTCCTAATATTCCGCTTTATGACTAAGAAACTTGAGAGCAAGATGGAGTTGGTTGAGAAAATGCAGAGAACAAAATGGCAAAAGGATGAGGCCAAATATAGGGCGGCGTTTGCTTCTGAAGAAGAGTAAACCCATTTTAGCAGTTCAGCGCTTTCCAATGTAGCCTTTCATGTAGAGCCACAATAGCATACTACAACCTATGCCGCCCATGACGGCTAATATTGTCATTAAATCAACAGGTCCATTTCCAGCACCAAATTAGTGAACATTCATTCCAAAAATGCTTGCAACCGCAGTAATTGGAAGCATTATGGTGGCGATTATAGTAAGTAATCTCATGACTTCAGCGGTTTCTGCTTGAGATTCTGCTAATCGCATAGATGTCTGAGAGATGTATGTGTCGCGGGTTGATGCAGCACCAGAACTGTAGTTCTCAAGTCTAGTCCCTATCGAGTGTGTTAAGTCAGCAAGATCCTGATAGTATAGTTTAGTTTCATCAGTGACAAACCCCTCATCAGAACGAAGAATTCGCTGTACAAGTTCATCTAGAGGGGTAGTAGATTTGGCAATCTCACGTAGGTCTCCTTTCATTTCGTGAAGGTTTTCTAGTAGGTTAGGATATACATGATGAGGGTCAAAAACTTGGTCCTCGATTTCATCTAATCGTTCAGATTTTCTAATCAGGACTTTAGTCCAATCATCAGCTACTGAGTCTAGTAATTGGTAAAGTAAATATTCAGATTTCATCTCTCCATCTTTCTTGAAATCCTTTGATTTGATTCTTTTTCTAAATTCAGCAATTCCTGGCATATGTGCATGTCTTACTGTGATGAGCCATCCATCTTTTAGGAAAGCTCGCAAATATTCTGTGTCAAGTTCTCTATCAGCATCACGTGCTTTGAATGTTGCAAATTTGTGAGTATCATAAACGAAAACTCGGCTTGCCGGTTCTTCAAAACAGTCATCAACAGCAAGATGATGAAAATTCAACTCATTTCCTAGAAATTCTCTAGTTTCTTCTTCTTCGGGCTGGAAAATATCTATCCAGCCACATGAGTTGTCAACCATTACTGTTGAGAGTTCATCTAGAGATGTATCTTCCATCTCCGCATTTACTTCACCAGTGTGAACTCTCACTCGGGTCATAGCACTCCCTCGAACTTGCGGTCTTTGCGTTCTTTCTTAACTACAACGGGTCAAGGCAGTACCTGTTCCTAAAATCACCATTGAATAGGTTGGCACTACGAAACTCTAGATGCATCGAGAACATCTGGTAATCACTTGAATAATCATGTACCGATGTCGTAGTCCACGTCGCGATGGGAGGCACTCCGGGGGTATCTGAAGAAACCGTTGAACCGGTTTTAGCCGAAAAGAATAGATTGCCAAGACGCCTATTTCTAGTAATTGCTGTGGAATTATGTTGGTCAGCGTAGTGGTGATACGCATATTCCTTCCATACGCACGTGAGGGTTCACAAGAACTTCTTGAAGAGGGAATTAAACTTGAGGAAGTGGCTACTGGTCTTGGAAGTCCATCCTGCCTTCACTGGCATGATAGTTACTGGTTACTCGTCTGCGACCGAGATGGACGCATTTTAGCCCTAGAAATGAACGATAATGGCAATTTCGCAGAGCCTGTCGAATTATTGACTGGGTTGGACAGGCCGCACGGG
>DASCSU010000173.1:0-2308 GCA_034399495.1 Candidatus Thalassarchaeaceae archaeon | reverse complement strand
TTCAGGCATTGAATGGACCTCTTCGTGTCATGTTAGAGAAAATCCTCCTTGGCAAATTAACTCATCAGAACATCTACGTGTAGGAGTGCCAACTCCTCCTTCAAATATTCACCTTCCATTTGCTGTGGGTGTGAACCATTCAGGTATACCAGATGGGAGTTGGCAAATTTTTGTTGAAACTCTTGACTGGGCTGGTAATTGGGGTTGGGAGAACTTCACTCTAAATTTAGATAGGGCGGCTCCAGAAGTGACATGGGGTTGGCCAATTCAGAATACAACTATTTGGAATCACGAGGTTAATTTGAGTTGGAATTTATCTGAATATTCAATTTCATCATTACTCCTAGATGGCGATATTGTTACTGATTTTAATGCTGGTGATTTACACTATTTGAGTAGTATTTCACTAGATGAAACAGGTTGGCACGAATTTTGTTTATTAGCTACTGATTTAACTCTAGGTCCTGATCCAAACATTGGGACAAATTGTATTGATGTCTATCTTAATCCCGAAGCCTACGTGCCCACTTTAAGTGCAGATTGGAATCACGGTATCGTCAATACCAGTACAGTCTTTGCAAATCTCCACTTAGGGCCATCTCAAGGCTGGTCATCTCAGTTGTGGGATGGTGTTAATTGGGTTATCCAAAATGGTTCTGAATTATCTAGCGGAGACTTGACCATCCCAATTCAACTAACAGAAGGTGAAAATATGATTCGGTTTGAAGTAGAGGCACTAGAGCGTATGTTTCTATTTGAGTTGGATGTCATATACGATAGCCGAGCCCCGAATTTAACGGTTTCATCTCCTCAAGGGGGGACACATACTCCTCTTTGGCAATGGGATGTTATAGGTACATGCGATGCAGGATTAATGGTTGAAATTCAACTTTCAGATGGTTCTTCATATCAAGAGATTTGCGATGTTGGTGATAATTTTTCGATAATAATTAATTTCTCAGAGCATGAAGGTAATGAGTTAATTACAGTGAATAGTATGGATTTAGCGGGTAATGTTGCTACCATAGTGCGGCAAATCACGGTTGACCGGCAGGCGCCTAGGGCAAGTTTGAATTGGTTAGATCCAAATTGCGATTTGGAGCCAGTTCAAACCATATTTAATCCTGAACCGACCGCCTCTTGTCATATTGAACTTAGGGCTAGTTTCCTTGACCCTGATGCAACTTATTGGATGATTACAGTCGAACTAGATGGGGAAGTGGTGACAACTGAAATTGGTGGTGTTCCCGAATCTGATTCTATTACAGTAGACTTCTCAGAAAATGGAGGGCCAGGATTATGGGGTGCGGAGTTGATGGTTAGTGATGCTGCTGGCAATATGCAGACTGTTATTATAGAACAGAATTTGGTTTCCGAGCCTTCATCATTTTCTGTAAAAATCGCCACAATTGGCTCGATTACAAATATTTTGTTGATATTGGTACTTCTTTGTGTTTTGGTTATAATTAGAAAAATGATAAGGGCAAGGAATGAGCATTTGAATGAACAAATGCCAACTCCCATGGATCCTGAATTGTTTGATGATGGGGCCAAGGTTGTAGATGAGGAGTGGGGGCTAGAAGAGTTGTCAATGCCATCAAGCCATGGTCCAATTGGTGCCCCCCCGTCAAGTTCAGATGGGATTGCAATTGCCGATGCAACAATCCTTCAAAAAGTAAAAGACACGGAAATCAACAAAACACAAACATCAAACGATGAGAATTGAGAGGCATTTTTATGGGAGGCGTTAGGACATCTCTATTCATTGCCTCGCTTTTCGTTATAACCACCATTTTCAATACCACAATGGTCTCTGCTTTGGATGGTGATAACGATGGTATTGACGATACTGTAGATGACTGTCCATTTGCTTGGGGTAATAGTACCATTGGCTATACTGGATGTCCTGATATTGATGGCAATGGGGGGCCTGATTTTGCCAATGCTCTACTAAGTGATTGGGATGATTCAATGAGGGCCTTATATGCTAGTGATGGAAGTTCTAGAGCAGTTTCATGGGCTCCTGATTCGATTCACTTAGCGGTTGGCGGTGGGAGTGATGTCAATCTTTACACTGCAAATGGATTAACTCTTTCAACGTTGTACTCCTTCCCAGATGAATATGTCAGATCATTAGCTTTCTCACCCGATGGTTCCTTACTTGCTGCAGGTGCATATTTCTACGATAACAGGGGAATTTCACAAATTGTCGTATTGCAGATGAACTGGGTAAACAAATCTGCCTCTGTTATTGCTAATCTGAGTAGTTCACACACTGATGACGTCCCTAGCGTGACTTGGTCATCTA
>DASCSU010000172.1:0-2309 GCA_034399495.1 Candidatus Thalassarchaeaceae archaeon | reverse complement strand
CTAGGGGTTCTTCATTTAGTTGTAGAAACTGTTCCCCAAACCTAAATGGTTCTAATATCTGTTCAGCCTGTTCCTTTTCACCCAATAAAATCAAGCAAACTGCCAAAGCCTCAACTGTAGAGAGGCGTCCTGGTTTACCCCAAGAAACTTCATTGGCGGCCAATACTAATGGAAGGGTGCGTGGAGTTAATTTGGGAGATTTTTGTTTAATGTCCTGAAAGGATGAATCGCACGTTTTCCACGAACAGTCTAATGCAACAAGAGCGCCCCCTCTTTTCATTGAATGCAAATCATCTGGACCTAGAATATTACCTGCTAATGGATCTAGCAATACTCCTCTTCTAGGCAATGACCTCATGTTTTCATGTACTATAGCTAATTCTAATCGCTCTAATTTGCGAGCAGTACATTTCTTGGGGTCATCTTGTGAGAGGTGTATGATGTGAAGAGGAATCTGGCTGATATTCAGTCCCCCTCTTCCCTTGCTATCTTAATGTAATCACCTAAACTCATTGAACGCGCATTTTTAGTGCCTATGTTTTGTTCAAATGATTGTTCTGAGGCTTCAATTAATAGTGTAACGTCTAGTGTTCGCTCGAATTTCTTTATGAGTTCATCAGCAGGCCTCTGTCCGGCCTCTGTTCTTTGAATAACATTGATTTTTTCTTTCATCCGGTGAGCAAGTGTCCTCTGATCCCAACCTCTAGAATTTCTAGCATCACGTATTATTGAGGAGAAATCAGATACTAGTTCTTTAGAATCCCTTACCATAATATCTTTGCCCGCAGTCCCTAAACCCCCATAACCTCCTGAGGTGACATTTGATGCCTTATTAGCAGCTCTTTGGATGTTTTGTGCTGGACTTTCTGAGTCAGGAATATGTCCTATTTTTGTTTGACACTGTTTACAACCCTGAACTAAGGCACCGTGAACAGTTATAGTCCTAGTTGAAACCTTCTCGGCACCACAAATTTCGCAACTTGGCATAGCCTTCGACTAGTGATGAGGGGCACCCTATTTTAGTTGTATGCGGCTTTGATATTATATCTATAAAATCATATATGAATATTATACGCTAGTAATACATTAATAGGTTAGGCTTACCGGATTTGGTTTGGGATTTACCATGGCCTCTGACTCTGACTCTATTCAACCACCAGATGATGACTCATCTGTCCATAAAGTTGGAAGTATCGCTGAAAGAACTTTGAGTGAAATAGAACGTGATTACGTAGACCTGCGTGAACAAGCTCAGCAACTACTTTCAGAAAAGTTAGATTTGGAGAATAAAGTCGCGAAACAGAAGCAGAAAGTAAAACGGCTTGAAGAAGATGTACGCCTAATGAGAATGCCCCCTCACGTCATTGGTAATATTCAAGATGTCTTAGATGATGAAAGGGCTGTTGTACGTTCTAGTAACGGTACTGTTTTCCTTGTCACTTACAATAGAGGAATTGATCCTGAAATTATGAAACCGGGGGCCCGCGTAGCCCTCAATCAAGATACACTTTCCATTATCGATGTATTACACGATGCTTGGGACCCATTAGTCATGGGTGCTGAGATGTTCGAAAAACCACTCACTACCTTTGACCATCTTGGTGGATTAGATGAACAAATATCTTTGATTAAAGAATCAATTGAACTACCCCTAATTAGTCCTGAAGCATTCCTAGATTTTGGTATCGAACCTCCTGCTGGGGTCATCTTAGTTGGCCCTCCCGGCTGTGGCAAGACAATGCTTGCCAAGGCTGTAGCCAACTCAACTGACTGTACCTTCATTCGACTAGTTGCAAGTGAACTTGCTCAGAAGTACATTGGCGAGGGTGGCAGAATGGTTAGAGAATTATTCGATTTAGCTAGAGAACGCTCACCTTCAATTGTATTTATTGATGAAATCGATGCTATTGGTGCTAAACGCTTGGATTCAGCAACTAGTGGGGACCGTGAAGTTCAACGAACTTTGATGCAGTTACTATCTGAACTGGATGGATTTGATTCCTTAGCCGATGTTAAGTTCATTGCGGCTACTAATCGACCAGACATATTAGATGAGGCTCTTTTGAGGCCAGGGCGTTTCGACCGCATAATCGAAATACCCATTCCTAATGATGAGGCAAGGGCATCTATTCTTAATATTCACATGGATAAAATGCCCATTACAAAAGGTGTTTCTGTCGATAATCTCGTACAGGGTACTGATGGTTTCTCTGGAGCAGAATTGAAGGCTCTAACTGTTGAGGCTGGAATGTGTGCAATTCGAGAGAAAAGGAAAAAGGCAACTAAATCTGACTTCAATAATGCTTTGA
>DASCSU010000171.1:0-2316 GCA_034399495.1 Candidatus Thalassarchaeaceae archaeon | reverse complement strand
TGACCCAGCCCCCATCCTCACTCCCCAAGTAACCAGTTCAATTTCAGGCACTCCTGCTAGCGCTAATCCATTCACAGGAATACGTGTAACGATGATGCATAACCTGATTCTTAGAAATCTGTCGAATCCTACGACCATTACACCTGGAGAGCCAACTACTGTTACATTTGAGGTTGAAAATAATGGCAACGGCCCTGAACACGCATTAGTAGATGTTTCTGGTATACCTTCCACATGGAATTATCATGTGGGGGTTGATGGTAATGTTCTTTCAGGCCCAATCTCACTTTCACCCACCTATGAAGACGAACACATTGTTCAATTTGAGGTTGTTTTCACGCCCCCTGGGGGCGAAGAAGCAAATCTTGAGGTTGAAATTATTGTCTCTGTAAATCCTTCTGAAGGGGCTGATTTATACCAATCCGATAATAGTTTCACAATTGGAGTAGTCACTGAAAGAATTACGCGCCCGGTCCTTACGATTGACTCTCAAAGTCTTGAGGTTAGGACTGACTCATTCTCTCTAGTCACCCTCACGCTGATGAATGATGGGAATTATGTAGATGGAGCTATGAGAATTCGCATTATTGCTGACACTGTTTTCCCAGGCATTACTTCAACACTATCCAATGGAGGACAAACTCTAACTCTCAATCAATGGTTGGATACGCCACTACCACCTCAACAGGAATTAACACTTGATTGGTTGATTGGAGTTGCTTCAGATGTCCCAGTAGGTAGTAATATTACATTTTCAATCATCTTTGAATCTAGTGATGATAATTTAGGAAACCCTCAGACCATAAATCGTACATTTGTTTTATCTGTAACATCTCATAGAGAATTGGCATTCAGTCATTCATTTATTGATCCAACTTTATTAGAACCTGGACAAAAAATGCAATTCAAAGTAAATGCCACCAGTTATTCGTCTTTCACTGAGGAATTAGAACTTCAAGTCACTGGAGGGAACACTTGGTCTGTCTTATGTGACAACCAAGAAAATGGTGATTATCAATGGATGAAGGTAATGCCATCTTCAAACGACCCAATAGGTCGACGAGCTGCATGGGATTGTGAATTAACCGCACCTACTGAAGAAGAATCTGCACCTCTAATATTCACCATAATTAATGATGATGAAATATTTTGGACATCTAATCCTGACCTGTATGTCCAATCCCCACCTGAACCCGAAGGAGGCATTTTCCTTGGTTTCGGATCTTCAGAATTACAATTACCCTATCTTATAGGAGCAGTGGGTTTGCTTTTCCTCATTTTTGTTTTTGGAATGATGGTTGTCATTAATAAAAAACGTAGGAGTTATGATGAATATGATGACGATGATGAAGAGAATGAAACTCCTCTTGCTCAACAAACACCCGCACCACAGATTCAGCAAACACAAATTCCAGTCCAACCTGCCATTGCAGTCCAACCACAACCTAGTTCATTCACTGATGAACAATTCAGAGCCGCTGGTTGGTCAAATGAGAAAATTGAAGAATTCCGTAGACAAGAGAATAGCGACCATGCAGAGGCTCTTGCCGCACAGCAAGCGGCTCTTCAACAGAATGCCTACGGCACTCAAATTCAACAACAGCCTGTACATTCCCAACAAGCCATCCAAACTACTCAACAACAAACGCCACCTCAACAGCCAGCAAGTAACCTTGCCTCGGCCTTTGGTAGTCTCGGAGTTACTCCTGAACCAGAACCAACTGTCTCTGAGAAAGAATCCATCGATACCGCTTCTGCCCTAGCAGCATTAGGTACTACCCCCACTATAGTAGTAGAAAATACTGATTCAATTCAAGACGAAACTTCTGAAAACGAAAGTCAAGGTTTACCAAAAGTGAACTGCGCATTTTGCCAACAAAATCTCACAAGAGAAGACCAATGGGTTGAATGTACTGATTGTGGTATCTATAGTCATGCTCAATGCATACAGGGTCAACAAGTCTGTGCTAGATGTGGAAGTAGAATTAATTAAACTACATCACCATCAATCGGCTCAGAATTTATTCCTTCTTTAGGTTGGATAACACCCTCAGGATCTATGCCCGGACCAGTTGGCCATGCATCTTCAAATTCAGTACGTGAGAATAAAATGAAGCCTCTCTCACCAAGTTGACGCAATGCGGATTCAGTCCTCTCATTTGCAGGAGCAACCTTCTCATCAAACATCTCATCCATCAATACAACGATTTCCTCAAAAGTTCGGTGACCATCACATAACTCCCAAAGAAGGCTATTCATGTCATCTAGAGGGCGCCTTAGTTCTCTAGGTGCCCTGAGTATTTTTGCTAATAATTT
>DASCSU010000170.1:0-2333 GCA_034399495.1 Candidatus Thalassarchaeaceae archaeon | reverse complement strand
AGTGCAAGAAGTTCCCCGAACCCCAGTGCTCGGTGTAGGTATTGCAGGGTCAAAGGGGTGTGAATCATCGATATTTACTGCCCCATCGCCGTCCCAATCTGAGGTACTGACATTGAATGGCCTGTTTGGTTGCCACCACTCTTCACTAGCAATGTGATAGCCTCCATGTGATTGATTATTGTGGTCAGTTCCACTACTTTCTTGTTCAATATTTTGATTTAGGAGTTGCTCGTTGTTTTGGCAACCAGCGGCTAACATTAGAACAAGTAATAGGGTACACAAAATAGCAGTGTACCCTCGATTCATAGCCATTGGCTAATTTAATCAATTATATTCCTTCTCACGCACGCGCGGGTGAATAGGCCTGTTTTGATACCGTTTTTTTGTGCCCGAATAATGATTTAACCATTTATTTAGACACTTTCACTAATTTCTCCACGATGGCTCATCAGGATCTTGTGACTTAATTCTAGCAAGAAGTTGACCAACCACTGCAATAGCAATCTCAGCCGGCGTCTCAGCTCCAACATTTAGGCCAATTGGGCAATCAACTTCATCGAGATATTTTTGCTCAATTCCATCTTCCAAAGCAGACTCAGAGAAAGACTTCCATTTGCTTTTTGAGCCAATCACTCCAATACGACTTCTCCATGCCTTTGGGTTTTCTTGTTGGGAGGCTAGCATACCCTTGAGCAATGTTTCGTCAACTGACCACTTATGGCCAATCAAAAGAATATCAGAAAATCGTGCAAGTGATGATGAATCTTCGCCAGCAAGGAAATCTTCTGCAGAACTGTTGTGTAATTCTTCAGCATTAGGGTAGGAATCATCGTTAGAAAATTCGCTTCGAATGTCAAATACTGAGTGCTTCCAGTCTAGTAATTCACAGGCATCAGCAATTGCTTTGCCACAGTGCCCACCACCGCAAAGAAGGATGTGTGGCATTGGTTGAATCACCTCAAATGAGAGCGTAACACGCCCCCCGCAGAGACTGTTGAGTGGAGTCCCTGCTTGACCTTTGGCATCCTTGTAGAGCTGAAAACTTTCGACAAAACCACCATGCTCTTCTCCTTTTTCTTGTAGGAGTACACCCAGTTTTTCACTAACAGTCAATTCTAGGCCACCACCACCCACGGTGCCAAACATTTCCCCTAGGTCAGATAGAGCAACCCTTGCACCAGGTTTGCCCGGGACAGAACCGCCCGCAGATAGTACAGTTGCAACAGCGACCTTACGGCCGTTGGCCAATTGTGCAGTAGTCCAGTCCAACACCGGGTGAGTCACACTACCCCGAGCGAGTATCCCCCCTTGAGATTAGGGGATGTAAAGTTGGTTTGTTTGATTACAATTCTAATGCTGCTTGCTTTAGTTCAACCAAATCATCAGGTGTATCGATATTGAGGTGAAGGAAATTGTCTGCTACATTAATTCGCATAGGTGAAATTAGGTCACGGAGTGGTGTTTCAGATTCTGCTAGCATGATTCTTTCCACATCTTCAGCAGTAATGAGAACAGGATGTCCACCTCGCCCATCCTTTGCTGGACACGCAGTATCTTGGCAGTGCCGTAGTGCTTCAAGTGTCGAGGATGAGAATCCGGGACGATCTACAGGAGTGATGAGGACATTCATGCCTCGCTTACCTTTGATATTGGCAATGATTGTAGCTAAGCCACATTGGATTGAGCCGGTTCTTCCCTTTTCTGGTGCAGGGTTTAGCACAACTGTGCGTCCAGGTACAGCAAATGTGACAGGAACTAATAATTGTTGATTGGTTACTATGATTGGAGTAATTCCTGCATACTCCAAGCGTTCTACGACCCATTTGACTAGGGGGATTTCACGTTTCTCAATTGCAACTGGAACCATTGCCTTTGGCTGGCCGAGACGTTCGCTACTCCCGGCGGCTAAGATTACAGCGTAGAGTTGGTGCATGATGACAGTTTCATGTGGTGGGGGTTCTTGACGAGTTCGGTCGCATAATGAAAACTGAACGAACTAATGGGTAATTGTACATTCAGTGCATTCCTATTTGATTATAGAGTGTCTATTCTCATCGTTGTCCGATAACAATGCAGATGTCACCATTCGAGTTCATCACCATTTTCTGTTCGTTGATTCTTGGTTTGGCGCTTACCCATATTTTCGGTGCCGTGTCAGATTTGTATGAGATTCGTGAACGGGTCAAGCCATACTGGCTCAATTCACTGTGGGTAGTCACTGTAATCATGTGGTCTATTTTCACATGGTGGGGGCTCTGGATGCTTTCTATTGAACTAACAGAGTGGACTTATGCACAATACTGGATCCTTGTGATTAATATCTCTTCCATATA
>DASCSU010000169.1:0-2366 GCA_034399495.1 Candidatus Thalassarchaeaceae archaeon | reverse complement strand
CCCTACAAATCCTATTTTGTTAGGGTTCTATGGACACTCAAATTCAGGCAAAACTACCCTCCTTGAAGCAGTCATTCCTCGTTTAGAAGATGAAGGAATGAAAGTTGCCACGATTAAACAGACACATCATGATGTAACTGCTGATGCAGAGGGAAAAGATACTTGGCGGCACCGGCAAGCAGGGGCAGACCCTGTCTCTCTTTCTTCAGATGTTGAGACAGCACTCTTCTTAGGGCGTCTTGGTCAACCTGCTGAGGTAGGCCAAGCAATTGTTTGGTTGTGCTCGCCAATGGCGCGGCATATTACTGGGCAAGTAATCAACGTCGATGGCGGCCAATACATCTGATATTCCTATTACAACACTAATTTATTTGAGCACACGTTCTCATGGATTAAGACGTCACTAATTATCATACAATGTACCTCAAGATCACTTACGAAATACGACTAGAGTACCTCCATCCAATTCGACGAAACTCAGTGAATGAGATTCATTAACTTGCTTAACAAAAGATATCCAACTATTGAATGATTCAACCTTTTGTT
Organism: Candidatus Thalassarchaeaceae archaeon; assembly: GCA_034399495.1. Lineage (GTDB taxonomy): Archaea > Thermoplasmatota > Poseidoniia > Poseidoniales > Thalassarchaeaceae > MGIIb-Q1. Next base: position 1,820 of record DASCSU010000169.1, on the reverse strand, counting down.
GTTCTGGTGTTAGTTCAGAACCGAGTTCAGCAACACCAACATCACTAGTTGGTACTTCAGGTTCTTGAACAATCATTATGCCACCAGGCGAGAGAACTTCGAATGCGGCCGCAGTAGAAGGGCGTTCGGATTCTGGCACATCTATGATTACTAAATCTAGGGGCATGGGTAGGAGTGATTGATTTGCAGATTTAGGAAGGGTTGGGGTAGCTGTCCATGAAATAGTCTCAGCAACTACCTCTTGCCATTGTTTTGTTATGACTCGAGTCCAATTATCTGCACTATGGCGGCTAATTAACCGATTAATGATGATTCCAAACTTACCGCCGGGTTCAATTATTCTGAATGAATCTGGCCTTGAGGGTGGTTCATTAGGTGGATTAGCAGGGTCGCCACACCACAAATCCAGTAGCCAAGCAGCAAGGTTTCCGATACCTCCACCCACTAACACTGCATTACTAGTTTGGAGTTTTCCTGATATGTCCCTAATTCTAGCTTTAATTGAAAGGGGCATTAAATGAAGTTCCATGTGTTCCATTTGAACTGCAATCCCAGATGCTATGGCTGGCTCCTCCTGATTGCGCTCTGGGTCCTGAGACAGGAGTATGGCAAACATCTCACGCTCAGAAATTTGGGGTAGTTTGATGGCCTCCCCTTCATTTTTCATGGCCGTTGCTCTAGGGCATCTTTATTCAATCATCGCACGTGGTTTTCAAACAAGAAATGGCTATAGAATTAATTTTCACAACATGTTAGGACTGACATTCACTCTCCGCATCTCTCAAGGGTGAGTAGGGTGTCCCAAGGCACGGGAGAGAGAAGTTTGCGGGAGGTTGTCGTAGTTTCTGCGGTTCGCACACCAATAGGAAATTTTGGTGGAGCATTGTCTAAAGTGAGGCCTGATGACCTCGCTGCAATTGTGATTAAGGAAGCAATTAGCCGAATTGGATTAGATGGCAATCAAGTAGAAGAAGTCTACTTTGGATGTACGAATCAGGCAGGAGAAGATAACCGAAATATTGCTCGCATGTCAGCACTATTAGCCGGTTTGCCAACCTCTGTAGCGGGCGTAACCTTCAACAGATTATGTGCATCTGGTTTGACTGCGTTGAATGCTGCGGCTAGGGCGATAACATGTGGTGAAGGTGACATCTATGTTGTTGGTGGAGTAGAATCTATGTCAAGGGCTCCATATGTGGTTGGCAAATCAGAATTGGGATTGCCGTGGGATGAACACATTAAGAATGATCCAGAGGTATTCAATACAACAATAGGTTGGCGATTCTCAAATCCAAAACTCAAAGAAGAATATGGTAATGATGCGATGGGAATCACTGCAGAAAATTTACGTGAACTTAAGGGAGTTAATCCCAATAAAACCTCTCGTGAAGAGCAGGATAGGTTTGCTTTCCAAAGTCATCAAAGAGCGATTGCAGCAATTGATTCAGGTCGCTTTAATGATGAAATTATACCAGTACAAATATCTCAGGAAAATGGAGATCCAATAATATTTGATACCGATGAGCGACCTCGTAGAAATAGTACAATGGAAAAGTTAGCAACACTTCGTACTGTTTTCAAAGAAAATGGTAGTGTTACTGCTGCCAACTCCAGCGGCATCAATGATGGAGCGGCAGCACTTGTTCTAATGAGTGCTGAAAAGGCAGCAGAACTCAATTTAACCCCCATGGCTAAGTGGGTAGCAAGCGCTGCTGCAGGAGTAGCCCCTCGAACTATGGGGTGGGGCCCTGTACCAGCAACACGAAAGGCACTTACTAGGGCTGGAATGGAAATCACAGATATTGACCTTGTTGAATTGA
>DASCSU010000168.1:0-2410 GCA_034399495.1 Candidatus Thalassarchaeaceae archaeon | reverse complement strand
TATACTCATAGAACGAGAAAATTACCAAATTATGGAAGATTCTCACTGTAGAGTCGAACTAAAACAAGGCAGTTGGACCAAGACCATTGCTGTTGACATCACAGCCACCTTAGCGCCAAAACTCTCCGTTGATAGACCAACTGGCGGAGAATCAACCCCAGTTAATGCCACATTCTCCTGTGAAGCCCCTTGGGACATTGATGACGACCCTTCTGACAATTCAGCAGAAATTGTCCTCACAAGCCAACCAGAGATCCTACCAATTGATAGTACCACCACCTACTCGATAGTTACTGCCTTACTGATTGTTGCCGTACTTTGGCTATTGGGACTAATCAAACCAAGAGACCTATCACCCGCACCAGTTCAAAGACGAAAGCCTGTGAAGGAAAAGAGAATGACACAAACACCCTCGCGCAAAACAGCAGAGCCTCAACCTAAGCAAAAGGAGAGCAGCGTACAACTAGATGAGGATGCTTTACCACAGGAGCCTGAAGCAAGCGATGAGGAACTCACAGAAATGCAAGAAAGCCTAATCGAAGTCGAAGAGGTAGCCGATGAACTTCCTGAAGAAGAATTAGATGAATTTGAATTACGCCTTAGGAAACTACGTGACCGAACTAGTTAGAGGTGAATAAATGCTCAATTCAGATAATACTAACCCTTTCCACACGTTTACTATAGTAAGAGGTGATGTCTCGAAACAATATATTGAGGCATTAGAAAATGCTTCAGATGGTGACGACTCTGGACTTCTATCACTTATCAATTCTGATTCCCAATTAGCAAATAATTTGACCTTGCAAGAATGCGACCTAACTGAAGGAAGAAAAGAATGTTCAAAGAGTGACTCAGCATTACTCATGGTAGGATTAACTCCCCTAGATGATTTTGGCGAGAGGCTCCACTTCCCTACAGATAGCAAAGTCAGAGAAAGATTAGGTAGATATCCTTGGGGCGATGGAAATCCCCTCTCATATCTTCGCACATGGTCTGGAAATCCCCCCGAATCGCCAGAAGACGTTATGATTCTACTAGACAAACTAGATGAAGGTTTGAGTGAGAAAATCAGAGGACATGATAGATTTGAAAAGAGTTCTTTTGGCACATTACACGGGATATTGAATAGTGATGAAACCAAGACCCTAGAAAGGTTACTTAGTTCGGGTTCATTCAAAGTTAGAGCCGATGAACCACTTGATGGAGGGGTAGCAGACATTATGAGACACCTCAAGATAGTTGTTAGGATTGCAGTAAAGAATAATCTTGGTTTGCTACATTATTCGCACTGAATTAGCAAGACAACCTTCATGGACGGCTCGCGCAGGGAACACGCCCATGGGAGAGTTACTTTACTCAGGCAAAGTGAAACAAGTATGGTCCACAGATGACCCGGATGTGCTTGAGTTCCGCTATACTAATCAAATTTCAGTATTTGATCAAATAATTCCTTCACTAATTCCGCGCAAGGGTGAAAGTCTCAACAGAACCACTTGTCATTGGTTCAAATTAGTTGAGGACGCTGGCATTTGTGACACTCACATGATTGAAATGAATGCACCAAACCGCTGCCTTGGCACTAGATTTGAAGTCATCAAGGAGCCTGGTGCAATTCCTCGCGACATGGAGAATGTGTTTGTCCCACTTGAGGTAATATGTAGGCATCATCTTTCAGGCTCAGGGTGGCGAAGGTATGCCAAAGGTGACGTAGGAGCAGAAGAATTCGGTTTTGAGCCGGGGACTGTGTTAGAAGAAGGATGCAAATTGCCAACACCTTACCTTGAGGTGTCTACCAAGTTCGAGGCCTTTGATAGACTTCTAGACCGAGAAGAGGCTCTGCAAATCTCTAACCTAACTGATGAAGAGTTCGATGCCATACTTGAATGTGTTTTGAAAATTGACGACATAATTGAGCGTGAAGCAAGCGCCCGCGGATTAATCCATGTCGATGGAAAGAAGGAGTTTGCACTAGGCCCGGGCCGCAAACCGGTGCTCGTTGATTCATTTGGCACACTTGACGAGGACCGATGGTGGGATGCTAAAACCTATGCTAATGGTGAGATTGTTTCGCTGTCAAAGGAGTTCGTAAGGGAGCATTACATCTCCACGGGGCACCATAAAGACCTCTATGATGCTCGATCTGATGGAACTGAAGAACCCCCCATCCCTGCTTTACCCCAAGAAATCATAGATCAAACTGCTGAGTTATACGCCTCTATGTTTGAGAGACTCACTGGTCAATCCTTCTGAACACGAGGGTAGGGAATGAAAGGGCCCACTGAAAGCCCATTCATTCACTGATTCTGAATCAATGGGTGTTATACACTAACCCTTTGCTTTTCATTGACACAATTATATTACAGTAACATTTAGCAGTGCTATGGCAGCAAAGAATACCACCAGACATCCT
>DASCSU010000167.1:0-2431 GCA_034399495.1 Candidatus Thalassarchaeaceae archaeon | reverse complement strand
CAACCGTAAGGTTACCCGTTGATTCTTCTAAGTCAATAGCCCAGCAATAATCAGTACTACTGCCACCTATATTTTGTGCCCAATTAATAGTCCCCTGGGAACTATACTGGGCTACGAAACAATCCCAATTATTACTCTGCTGATATGCATAAATCCATGTTCCAGAAAATTGCATTCTGTAGTTGAATCTACCAGTAAGAGAAACTACACCGCTGTTATCGATAGTAACATCTTCCCCATATGCATAATATGAACTTTCATAACCAGCCCATTTTGCCCAAACACAATTCCCATTGGTAGTGTATTTAGCAACGAAAACTCGATAGTAACTAGATGATTGATAACTTGGTGACAACTGACCACAACTGCCCCCTGTCCCCTCGGGAGTCATCCAATAACTGAATTCACCTGTGATTGCTATCTCACCATTATCATTGACATCTATCCCTTTCCCCCTCTGATAATAACTACCATACATTCGATGTGCCCACTGAACCTGTCCTGCAGAATTTATCTTACCAATAAAGCCATCATCATATGAATATTGAGAGATTGTTTGAGAGCCAAAATATACTGTCCCTGAAGAATAGAAATATCCCGTGACGTAAACGTTCCCACTATTGTCAATAGCAACACCTTCGCCCCAATCATTGCTACTTCCCCCACCTTTTATGGCCCACTGCCAAGTGCCGTTGGTATCCAATTTAGCTACGAAAAAATCGTAACTACCTTGGCTTGACAAGTAAGTAGAACCAAAAGTTGCCTGACTATAGAAATGCCCAGTAATTGAAATGTTGCCCCCATCATCAACATCAATGTCTTTACATTGATCTGATGAACTACCGCCCATCGCTTTAGCCCAAAGCCAATTACCTGAAGGTTCAATTTTTGCTACAAAGCCGTCGTGGCTTCCCATGGAATTTAAATTAAGATTACCAAACCATCCATTATTGTAGAAGTAGCCACAAACGTAAGTATTACCATAAGCATCTAATTCAATTGATTCAATGCTATCAGTACTACTACTTCCAGCGACCATTTCCCCCCACAATAAAGTTTCAAGGCCCGATGAATAGTTTGGAACAAATTCATCATCCAAATCCGCCTGTGGAGCCATAATCGAAAACAATGAAAACATGAACAGAGCGACTAAAATCAAAGATTTCAACACGCCTGCTCCCCGATAACCAATACCCAAACTCATACTATCCCTCATACGCAGGCGAGGTTATAGAAATAGAACCTTTCTGCTAAGTAATTAGTTAAACTAAGCAGTTGGGTTGGCTGTCAAATATGATTCCAATCGAACCATTAGCCTCTCATCGCCAAAATTTTCTATCATTGCACGGACTGCCTCTTCAACAAGTGCATGCTCATCTGATTGCATGCCAATAGCCCTCCTGAGGCAATCCAACATTGACATCTCATCTTCAGTAATTACTTCATCATCTAAGGCTGCAATTAATGCTGATTGATAGCAGGTAGCATCACCAATATTTCTACATGACCATTCTGCCTCCTGTACAGAAGTAATTGGAGATTTCTCTACACCATCATGAATTAAATTTGCAAACTTCTGTGAATCCTTATCCAAGCCTAGACAATTGGCAAGAATATTGAGAATTCTCATTTCATCATCTGTAACGATTTCATCATCCATTGCTACACATAGAGTCTTCAAATAAATCATCAAACCACGGCTCGCGCTCTCTGTCATAACCCCCCCCAAACATCCCCTCTATTTGACGCTGACCGCTCGACTCCAACTATATTCGAGAATAGGCCACCTGCCCAATTACCTGAAATCAATATAATAGAAAACCTGTTTGGCTTGTGTGAGGAGGGGGCAGTAACTGAGTAGAAGCATCCCCCCCGAAATCCTATCAGCAGCAGGACAACCCGAAAGTGTAGCTATGGTTGTCGCAACACTATCTGCCAATAGCTCACTAAGCATCAAACAGTTATCACTAGAATCTGGTTTACCAGAAAGTAAGATTGCAAGTGGTTTGAAACAATGCTGTCAACGTGGATGGGTAAATTCAACTCAAGGTGAATCAAAGGGCAAAGGCAGACCAACTAATCTTTGGAATTTAAGTATCTCACCATTAGATCTTGTAAGGGAACTGGAAGATGTTGCCAAAACAAAACAGACAATTCTCTCCAATGCTGTAAAAAGACTACAGAAGGAATTGAAAGACTGAATACTTCAATACACAGTCAAATTGACTTAGGTAAATTCAATATTTTTTGGGTACTACGAAAATAGCATTTTTCGCAATAATTGCCAAAACGCATCAAAGAAACGTTGTACTGCTAAGTATTACAATGCAATCGACACTGTAATACATTGTATTATATTCGTAGGACAGGATAATATACCCCACCCTCAGTGGCTAAGACGGAGAGAGGCAGATGAGCAACCCAAGTCAGA
>DASCSU010000166.1:0-2431 GCA_034399495.1 Candidatus Thalassarchaeaceae archaeon | reverse complement strand
CTTCAGGAACTTCGGCATTTACAACGGTTTCAGTTGATTCTGCTATGGCAGCATTTTCTATAGCTGTAATCTGAGTTTCAGGTGATTGGAAATCTGCAGCTGCTGGCGCTTGTGCAGGTTGTGCTTTAGGGGGCGGGGGAAGTGGATATGATCCAATGTCAGGCGTTGCTACAGCCTGTGGTGGGGGTTGAGGTAATACCTCTTGAGAAGGCACGATTGCCGGTGGCGTGACAGATGCTACAGGCATTTCGGGGGAGGCAATGGTTAGAGGGGATTGCTGAAATCCAGCATATGGAGATGCTTCTTTCTTTGTTGAAATGATTACAACGACCACACCCCCAATTAGTGCCAATATCAGAATAATTGCTATCCCCCAAACCCAGGCAGAGTTTCCAGATGCCACTTCTTTTGCAGGATTCACTGAAGCATTCAAATCAAAACTATATGATGACCCACTGACATCATCGGCTGATTCTAGATTAAGAATAATTGTATTTGGGGCCGTATCGTCAGGAGTAACATCAATATTCAATGTCCTAACTTCACCTGGTTGTAACTCAACCATCTCTGCGTTGGTAATTTCAACCTCCCAACCATCTGGCCCAACCGCACTAATTCTATGAGACAATATAGAGTTGCCATCATTAGTAATATCAACAGAAAAAGTTGCCTTAATGCCATCAACAAATGATTCCGGCTCAACCAAAGAATCCCAGATTACCTGCTTAGTTGCAGCCGTTTTGAGTGTCACTGTATCAACAATCTGTACATCACCAACACCAATCTGCATCGTTACTGCAGGCTCAGTACCGGCGACTGTCGCCGCAGGCATCACCACTAGACACTCTATACGTTCACCAGAGCCGGGCGCAATTTCACCCACTGGATTACATAATCCTGTCCAAGCACTTGAAGGCATTAGTAAGTCAATAGACGGAGTCCATGACTGTGAACCACTATTTGTTATCAGCCAAATAAGCCTGAATCCTGGCATCCCCACAGGGTGATTACCAAGGCCAAGAATACTTGATGAACGAGTACCGTCACTGAAAACAATCTCATCAAAACTGAGGCTTGGTTGGGGGACTGACTGCACCTCTAGATAGCCTAACCATGTTACGCGGTAACCTGAACTATCAATCATAATCAATTCCATGGGACCACTTGCAGCCAATCCATTTCCTTGGAGTGCAACAACAATTGATTTTGTTTCTGTGGGTTGAAGAGTCATTGTTGGTAATTGATTTGAAACATCCCAACCACCAGGCAATTCTGCAGACGCAGACAATGATAATTCGATATTACCCTCATTTTTAACTGTAAAACGGAGATTTAACTGGCTATCTGGACGGAGAGTACCAAATGTTGATTCATTGACAAGGGAAGCGTTTTGATACCCTGCAACAAGGAAATTGAGATCTAATTGCCAAATCAAATTGCTATCTAGTTGAGAAGTTGCTACTAACGAACCGGTGAGTGCAGTACCTGCTGACACTATTTGTCCTTCTGGAGGTTCAAGAGTAACGCTGACAACTTTAGTTCCCGATGTGGGGATGTATCCGAGGATGCTGAGGGGGTCCCCGGTATTGAACCAAGTGAATCAAAACCTAAGTGCCAACCTGCTGGAGCTAAGAGATCTAAATCCCAACCCTGTGGACCATTGCCCTCATTGTACATCGTCACATCAAATGAAGTCCCCCCAACAGGAGATACTACTTGTTGATTGAAATTAGCGAATCTGAATCCGGACAAAATTGGGACATCCAATGTTAGCGTAATAGGGTAATCAATCCCATTATCCACATCCCTTCCAGTTACAGTGAATTGGTATATCCCCGGTTCTGGTGGAGTGGAGTGGACCATGGTTAAACCAACGTCTTCATTTCCTGAACCATTTAGCAAAAATGTTGTTTGTGAAAAGGATTGGAACCAATCAAATGACTGCCCATCACTCGCTCTTATGGGTTTTTCAACTGAAATTGTTGCATTTGTCGGTATCAACGCAGTATTTCTAATTGTCAAATTCCATTGCGCTGTAGAGGCAGCAGGATCACTGACTTGCTTAATCACGCTCTCTGCAGTAACTCGAACCCCTGGTTCAGTAACTCCTATGGTTTCTAGATAGATATTGTTTGATTCGTCCAATTCCTCAAATGCATCTGTAGGGTCAACCCGCATGATGATGTCATTATCACCATTCGCTGTAGGAGTCCACTCCCAATTGACACCTCTGACTTCACCAGGACCTAACGCAATAGTATGAGTGGTGAGGGATTGCCCGCCTGCTGTCGCTCGCACCTGCAAGTCATCCATGACTCTACTTCCCATGTTTGTAATTTGTACACTAAATGATACCTCTTCATTTACTTGAGGAATCGGGTCTGAAATTAAAAATGACTGTGGGACAAAGGCAGCATCAGGTGACAAATCA
>DASCSU010000165.1:0-2455 GCA_034399495.1 Candidatus Thalassarchaeaceae archaeon | reverse complement strand
AGGTTGAGCAGGTCTGGTGCTGTATTGTCAACAACAGTGCTGGTGTTGAATGAAAGTGATACTGCATCAATACCTTCAATCAATATAGAGCAATTGTAAGATGTGTTGCTTTCCAAACCAGTTAATTGTATAGTGTGAGATAATCCTTGACTTGTATCTTCGAAAGTAAGTGTGTCACAAGTCACATTAGCTCCTGATTCACGAGTAGTTGCCCATTCAAGAATTGCTGTTGTTGCAGTTGTGCTGACTACTTTAGCGCCATACACTTGCTGAGCAACCTCAGGCAATTCAATTCCAGTAATGACAGCGTACTCTTGGTTGGCAACATCATATGCTCCCAGCATTGCTGCTTGGCCGCTACCTTCCATCACGATGTCTAGTACATTAGGATCGTAATCGATACCATCGTTTGGATTAGGGTCAGCTCCTCCTCCAAGCCTCCAAGTCTTTGCTTCAGCATCGACCTCACGCCATTTTCCCGGGCCAAAACCATCTTGTGATCCGGCGATGATTACGAATCGATAATTTGGCACATCATCGCCGATGACTGTTTTTGATACTGTGATAGATACGGTCTTAGTAGCAACATCGCCAGTAACTTCGATTCCCTTTGCACTAGTCTCTCCAGTTTGTGCATTTACTGATTTTACTGCCCCCGGCTCACCGGTGGTTGATATTGCAACTTCCCATGCCCAATCATCATGGATTAGTACATTAGCACCTTCTAGTGTATCGGTTTCACCCCATACGTTATCGCCTTGGTCAACATATATTTGCACTATTTGATGGCTGAAACCATTGCTCAAACCCCAGTAATCAGTCATCTCAGCAAAGGTCAATTCAAAGCGAGCGTTCCAAGAACTCTGACTGATTTTGAGATTAGTTACATCGAATAAACCAGAGCCCGGTTCGAAATCACTTGCAAGTGGATATACATAGGAACCGTCGCCATTTTCATCACCAGATGGGTCGTCAAAATCTAGCAACGTCACCCATTCTTCTAAGTCTGGCATTATCATTTCAGCAGGAGCAGGTGGAGCGATTTCAACATCGATTCCATCTCCGTAAGTAGTGCTGTTTGCCCATGATGTGACAACCTTGACGCGTGTGGAGTATCGAGGGGCAAGTCCTAGGTCTGACCATGGAATTTGGAACTCATAGACATCATCTACAGCGCATCCACCAAGAATAGATTGGCCAGCAAGGTTCCATCGCTCTTCATCTCCGACTTTTCCTTGAGCTTTGAACAGGTCATATTTTGCCTTGCCATCTTCTCTCAGTTGATCAAAGTTGAATGACACCATGTTCTTGGCAGGGAAGCCCAAGATTTGATTTCCATAATAAGTTCTGAAATTAGTCTGCACTTCATTGAAATTGATTGCATTAGGTTGCATGAAGTAAATCGAAACATCAGGTGTGGCTACCAAATCCATTTCTTCCCAATCAGTTGGAGTGCTACCCGTATCTATTCGAATATAGACGCTTGAAGCATCATAACCAAGATGGAAGGACTCAATGTCCAATACCTCGTCATCGCTACCTGCATCATACATTGCCGCACCATCCCATTCGCCGGGCAAGGCAATTCCGTCAATCATTGGCTCTATTATTCCATCAAAGGGACTAATTGGTGTAGCGGCGCCAGTCCACAATTCTTGCAAATAAGGTGGTAATTCCAAGTTAATTGCTCTGTAAATATTTGATAGATGAACTTTGAACAATACATCCCAGTTCTCGTCATATCCACTATCTTGGTCTAGGCCATACCACCAATACCAATCACTACCTTCAGCGATGTAGAGTGATTCCCATGCTGCTTCTAAACCAGCATCATTAGGATTTGTTGCTTCAAAGTCAACCAGTGCTTTACGGGCTTCAACCAGTCGTTGCCATGCTAGGCTTTCTTCTGCCTCGCCCGCCCACGTGCGTAGGGTTCCGTCTATCCATGAGCCAGTACCAATGGTCTCAATGTGTGGCAAGGTTGTATTCTTGTCAAGGAATTCACTTGGGGTCGTTGTAACTATTGTAGGGTGGGTAGAAAGCCTGCCGTACCATTCTTCCATGAATGGGCGCGCATTGTCAGCATGTTGGAACTCAGACATAAACATCCAATTTTCTCCATCTAATGCCACAGTTAGCAGATGTTCTGAAGGGTCTTTGCCAGCATCAAGCAATTCTTGTCTGATATTGTCAAGATAGGAGATGAAGTCGGATACTGCGGCTTCAGGAGTCATTGAGCCATATTGGAAAGCGATGCGGTCTGAGATAACACGATCACGGAAGATGACAGCAACTTCTCCACCTTCAGCACCCGTAGCAACCCAAGGAGTTGCTAGGTTGCTAGCAACATCAACATCGATGGCGGCTCCATTTGAATCAGTAGATTGCTTGAGTAGTTCTTCATCGGTCACCATCCATTCAATTCCTACATCAGTAACAGGCTCAACCATTGCTG
>DASCSU010000164.1:0-2466 GCA_034399495.1 Candidatus Thalassarchaeaceae archaeon | reverse complement strand
CTTGATGCGGCAAATGACCCACCAGTGATTGAAATAGCGGATGATATATTTGGTGCCAAAACAATGGTGGTTGATGAAAATAATGATCGCTTATTGGTAGCAGTTGATGATAATGGGACCAAGTTTAGAGCTTGGTCCTTGTCAGATTCCAACGAAATCCAAGGCCCTCTTGCATTAGATTCGATGCTACCATCTGGACAGTTCGCCACTGCTATGCATGTAGATATATCTGGGGTACTTTGGATTGGTACTAACAAAGCAGATTTGATAGCAGTTAATCCTTCAGGATTTCAAATAACAGTTCTTTTGAATCCTTTAGGTGGTTCAGACCATGTTACTGATATTGTTGAGATTTCAGGAGAAGTTTTACTTGCTACAAACGGTGGTGGAGTTATGCGTTTTGATTCTTTGAACAATCAGTGGTTAACTAGTTGGGACTCCCAAAATTCACTACCCAGTGATAACGTAGCTCAATTTTCTGTAATCAATGGCATTCTAATGATTGCTCTCGCAGATGCAGGTATTGTGCGGTACAATATTGCAACCACTTCTTGGTTAGCAACTTGGACAGATGCTAATTGGCTAGATTCTAACAATGTACATGGTATGGAAATAGGAGGGGAATGGTTACACATTCTAGCCGGCGATTCATTACATTTCTATAATATTACAATGGGTGCATTTTCTAGCAGCAAGTCGTTACAAAATGTAGGTTTAGTCAGGGGGGGAATGGATCTAATTTCGTGGCCTAGCGGCGGCACTAGGGCACCCGCTGTTGACCTGATACTTGCTGGTGACGGGAGTGGTAGTTTTGCTCAATTAGAGCCAGCGACTCCTCCAATTCATAGTTCAACATTGTTACTCGCATCAGGCCCATCTAGCTTGTTAATGTACGATGTTTTAGAAATTAATGACATGGTTTGGGTTGCTGGAGATGAAGTAATAGACATTTTCGATAAGCAACATAATCGTTGGCTAAACCCTATTTGGACGGGCACAATGAATCAAGCACTGGAGACTGATGGTAATCATGTTTGGTTGGCTACTAAAGATGCAGGGATTTTCAAATATGCTCTCAATGGCAGCATTGTAGCACACTTACAAGTGGGAGACGGATTGAACTCTAATGATGCAGATTATATGGCTTATGATGGCCCAACTGACACATTAGTAGTAGGGCATTCTACTGCCGGAGTGACTCTAGTTAACAACACCAATGATTCGGTATCATCATCATGGTCATCAGGTCGTTCCGATCAATTTTCTAACAATGTCCGCGATGTCGCGGCTCGTGCAGCAATTGCTTACATTGCATCTAACAAAGGTGTACTCCGCATTGACATCACAAACGACACGCTTCTATCATCATGGAGTTCTACTGGCATGGATGATGTTCTCTATATGCCAGTTGAAACAGATGGTAACCTAATTTACCTCGGTATGTATGGTTATGGAGTTCTTGTATTCGATAGAATATCTGGGGATGTAATCGATACGTGGAGGGCTGGCGGCGGCAACAGTCCAGGTTCAAGCACGATTTCCAATAACAATGTGTATTCCTTGCATCGAGATTCTGGGGGTTCAATATGGGTAGGTACCGCTGCTGGGGCAGATAAGTGGGATGGAAGTTCATGGAGCCGCATTCAACCCCATACTGGGTGGGGCTGGGGCCCAACCGACTTCTATGATTTGACATCAGATTCATCTTATCTTTATGCTGGCACCAATTACGGTGCTTGTCAGTACAGACTTTCTGATTTAGGCCGAGAAGATTGTTGGAATTATTATTCTACACCAGAAGGATTACCCTCTTCATATGTGTATTCCGTAGCTACGTTAAGTAACGGACTTCTCTATGCAGGTACCAACTATGGCGCAGGTGTGATTGATACAGTCAATGACACTGTTGTTGATGTGTGGACAGCAGGTGAGGAGACTTGGAATGGGCCACTCTACGAATATGATAATATTGTATATATTGGATTTAACGGAGCAGGAATAGCGCGCTATGACCGAATTAATGATGCATGGCTTACTGCTTGGGATTCATCCAATACTAATAGCCCACAGGATGATAACGATGTTACTACACTAATTCCTGATAGGCAAGCACATAGGATTTGGGTAGGTGGTGATTTTGGACTCCACCTTATCGATTTAGATAATGCCACATTAGAAGAGGATTTTAGCAGGTCAAGTGGACAAAATTCTGCTGGAGAATTAGTTATCATTGGAAATATCCTATATTGGTCTGAGGAAAGATCCGGCACTCAATCTAATGATGATATATATCGTTATGATATTGACAACATGACACAAATCAGTTCAATCGATGCAGGTCAACGAATCAGTCAATCTGGATTAGTCTACGGAATTGGCGAAGGCCCCGATGGGATGTTGTGGATTGGAGTATCACCATCTGGTTGGCAATCTGGATTGTATGCAGGTAGTGTTGTGCGTTGGGAT
>DASCSU010000163.1:0-2481 GCA_034399495.1 Candidatus Thalassarchaeaceae archaeon | reverse complement strand
GATACATGGCGATGGACTACGAACTTGAGCCCGAATTAGTGACTCATATGACGCCCCTTGACCAAGAACCCGCCTCTTGTCAATACCCAGGAGCAGTTGAATCAGGTAATGTTCAGTTTGGCTACGTAGCAGCAGCAGCACACGGCGCACAGTGGTTAATCCAGAAGATGAGGGCATCAATAGGAGAGCCATCAAGACCTACACCCGCAAGGATGTTTTCACTAACTTACGGAGAACTGGGCTTCCCCGAAATTCAAACAATCACAGTTGGAGGCGATGAGTGATGGTTGAGGCAAAACCACCAGTGGAACCAAAACTCCACTCATTAGATGCAGTCGAATCCGCATTAAATAGGGGAGATGTATGGTGTGATGAAGTTAGGGAAACTATGGCTTACTTTGGCGCTAATGATCTTTGGCCATGGTTTTACTCTATCAGTGAGACCATGAGTATGGAAGCTAGTATGTTGATTGATGCAACAGGGCTTTGTTATGTTGATTGGGGTACAGTATCTCGCGTGGGATTAAATCCACCTGAAGGAGCAACTATACCATTCCAAGTATGGACACACACACACCCTAACGGATTTGCGTATTGGAGTGTAACTGATAAGAGCACTCTGGCAATTACAAGCGTAGCAAAGATACTCAGTAAAGCAATAGTTCTTGGTAAGGGTGAGATGAAAATAGCAGAATGGGTTGAGCAGGGTGCTGAAATCCCTATTACATTGGATGGCCCCTTATCTTGTTGGAGCAATGAGCCAGTAGCAAAAACAGAATGTGGGTCATCACCTTGGATTCAAGAGGTGGATGCATGAGCGGCTTTGTAAGAACACCATCAGATGATGATGAGCGCAGGCGAGTAGAGCAAGCGATTGCTCAAGGAGCTGGGATTACGATTGCAGATTTCGCTGAACGAGTTGTGGGTGAACCAGTAGATTTGGAGTTTGTAGAGATTCTAAAATCTAGGCTTGAAAGAGCAGGCACTAATGAGGAACCATTTGATTTGAAAGAAGAAATTGAAAAATTATGGGCATGGCGCCAGGAAATGTCTTAATATTACTTTTTTTTAAACATGAACATTTCATGTACTAATAATAGAGTCATTGATATAGTGCCACGTTTTATCATATCATAGCAATGTAGGTGTTTGTATGAGTGGTAGCAAGCAAGTATCAAAAGAAGATTCACTTGAAAAAAAGAGAGTCAAGAGATTAACAGATGCTTTTTTAGTATGGGCAAAGGAAGATCCTAATTCATTCCGCGAAGTCGCTCCTGATTTATTACGTCAAGGAGTTAATAGAGCAACAGGCCATGATCCAAAAGCCACACGTAGGTTGGAATATTGGTTGCTTGATGAATGGAAAAGTGAAAGATTTGAAGGTTTATTAGAGTTCAATCATGAAATTAAATCAGATAACAACAATTCTGATAATTTTAATATTAATCGCTTCAAAGGAATTAATAGGATTTGGCTAGATACGCTTGAAGATAAATTTCATGCAGGAGCTGATGAACATTCAGGCACATTTCGTAGATGGCCACGACATGTGAGAGACCAGTTCATCATACTAGGGATGATTGTTCAAGAAAAAGAAGGAGTCACACAAGGAGATTTAGCGCGTAATCTTGGTATTCAATTCGAAGATGAAGCCAGTAGAAGTTATGCTGCTAATGTAATACGTGCTGCAAAAATAGCTCTTACAAGGTTAGCAAAGAACAGTGCAAATATGAAAGAAGGAATATTCGGGGATGCAAAGGGTAATGGCCTCAACCGACGGCATTCATTCGAGTCAGATCAACTTAGAAAATTGACACTAAGGTGGATTGAATCTCATCCTGCCAAAGTATTAGTTCCACTAATACAATAAATACTGATGTTCAAATTCATGAACATCCAGTTGTTGAACCACATTCAGCACATTTTAAACAGGTCCCACTTCTTTGCATTTTACTACCACCACAATTACCGCAGATGTCTCCTGTAAATCCCTGTTCACGTGCTAGCCTCATTCTTTTTTGCTCACCGCTTTCAGTGACATCTAATGTAAGTTGAATATCCCTCTTATCGCCTTCATACCTAACTACTCCATCAGGAGTAGATTCTGGCCTACTGATTGACATAGCATCTAAATCTTCTAATGAAACTTGAGCCAAGTCATCACGTTCAAGATATTGAATTGCCAATTCACGGAACAAATAATCAACAATACTAGTTGCCATTTTCACTCGATTACTACCACCCTGCACCATTCCACTTGGTTCGAATTTCTGGAATGTAAATGATTTCACAAATGCCTCTAGGGGCACACCATACTGTAAACCAATAGATACAGCAATAGCAAATTGATTCAACATAGATCGCCAAGCAGCTCCTTCTTTTGATGTTGTAATCATAATCTCTCCAACTTTTCCATCACCATAAGTGCTAGATGTCAGGTAAACAGTATGTCCGCCAACTCTTGCTTTCATTGTATTTGAA
>DASCSU010000162.1:0-2494 GCA_034399495.1 Candidatus Thalassarchaeaceae archaeon | reverse complement strand
ACATCCTATTTCCTTTGAGCACCCCAGTAAATCTCAGTGGTAAACGAATTTCTGGGCCATTATGGATTGGGCAACTAGGAGATTAAGATGTCATGAGTTCTATGACTGAAGAGCAAGTGCTTACTCTATGTAGTCCAACAGAAGAACAGGTAGATGATGATACTGAATTAAGACTCAGAAGAAGAGCTCTTGAGCGTTCTATCCGCCACATCGCTGGAGAAGCAAAAGCAATTCATTCAAGCAATCTGATTGTCGTTGATGAATTGGCTTCAAGGCTGAAATTACCTTCACCTCCATCTCCCGCAAAACTGGCCACTAAGTTAACTGAAATGGGCCATGCTGCAGAGGTTGCTGCTTATGGAAAGCCAGCGATTCGTACAGATGCGCCATGGAGTGACATCGTCACTCTAGTTTCCTGATATTTTTCAGCCACCGATGTGAGACATCTCAATTGGAAGATGAATGCGGCGACCTTCATCTCGTAATTCTGAATATCTATCAGCACGATTTAGCCAAACAAAACTTACTAAATCTCTCAATTCATCTTGACTAGGTTCTGATCTAATTATAGATTTTATATCAAATCCTATATCAGAGAAAAGGCATGTGTAAAATCGTCCTTCTGAGGAAATTCTACCTCTAGTACAATCACCACAGAATGGTTCGGAAATTGATGTAATTAGACCTACTTTATCTCCATCTTGAGTTTGCCATAACTTGGCTACCTGGCTGTCATTTTCAGGAATAATTGGTTCTAAATGATGTTCACTACGTAATATCTCAAGTATTTCAGAACCAGTTACAACTTCACCTCGGCTCCAATTATTTGATGCGCCTACATCCATATATTCGATAAAGCGAACTATCACCCCACTTCCTCTAAAATGATTGAACAGTTGTAGAACTGCGTGTTCATTTACACCTTTGCGGACTACAGTATTAATTTTCACAGGACTAAGACCTGCTGCTACTGCTGCATCTATTCCAGCCAATATATCACTGACCTTTGCGTTAGTATCTGTCATTAACTGAAATGTCTCATCATCAAGCGCATCTAAACTAACTGTTACCCTATCAAGTCCTGCTTCAGCAAGCTCCTTAGCATATCTCTCAAGCAATAATCCATTAGTGGTCAATGCAAGTTCTACGCCATGTGATGAAAGAATCTCAACCAATTTTGGAAAATCACGCCGCAAGAGTGGTTCTCCTCCTGTAAGACGAATCTTCTCCACACCAAGTGGTATTATGGATGAAACAAGTTGATTCAATTCTTCAAACGAAAGAATCTCCTCGCGCTCAAGATATGAATGATCTGGCCCAAATACTTCACGAGGCATACAATAACGGCATCGAAAATTGCAACGGTCAATTACTGAAATACGTAAATCTCGCAATGGGCGGCCCAAAGCGTCTCTGACCATGATGCTCTGCAGTTGACTAGGGATTGAAAAGGTTACCACTTAGAATTCTCTATGTTGGTATACAAAGGTCGAAGGACGCATAGGTTGGGGGGTTTCCCTTAGTTTGATTATATCTAACGCAGTACAACAATATAACATGGGAACCGAACCCATTAACAGATTGAACGGAAGAAAGAGTCTGGCTACTTTGCTAGTCACTCTGGCGATGTTGGTAGTAGTTACTGCCGGATCGGCTAGTGCTGAAACAGCAAATATGCAGGCCCTTGAGAATGGAAAAGAGACCTTAGAGGTCATCAAGCAAGTTGAGGCAGACTATGCTCTTAGTGAGATGTTAAGTTCTGATGAAGATTCAGAATCTTACAACTTCACAATAGCTGATGCTGAAGATATGAGCCAAAATGGTAACAACGTAGTGGTTCTTGTCTGGACAAACGGCGAGGTTGCTTGGGTCGTTGTTGTGATAATTCATGATGATGGAACCTACGATGTCAACAAAGTTGGGCGTATGAGTGTTGAACACCTAAGAGAGCGCTTAGCTAACTTTGATGGGCGCGTCATTGTCAACTACATTGGCGACTCTGGTGACGATCTATGTGCACATGGGACCCTTGCTGCACGCTGGTCGTTAATTGATGAAACTGCTAATGCAAGTGATGGTCAATTCAGAGGAATTTGGCTAGATGCTGACGGATTCATGGGCGGATACATCAGCGGATTGTTTGCAAATGGACAATTCAGAGGTGAGGCAACCAACTTAGATGGTGAAGTCATTGCAACCTTTGCTGGCGAATATGGGCGAAGCACTTACCGCGGTGAATGGCAACTCCTTGATGGCACTGAAAACGGTGTATTAGCTGGCAAATACAGGCTAAATGCAGATGGTGATGGTGTAATGAAAGGACGATGGAAGGCTGACTGCAATAACTCTGGGATCGAGCCAGTACCTCATGGGCCACTACACATCGATTGCAGGAACATGACTGATGCTGAAGATTCGCGCTGCAAGGTGAAGCCCATACCTGGGCCTAGTGATGATGAAGTCAAGCCAAAGCCAAAACCAGGTGACGATGAAG
>DASCSU010000161.1:0-2514 GCA_034399495.1 Candidatus Thalassarchaeaceae archaeon | reverse complement strand
CGCGGAGGCAATGATGAGGAGAATTCAGACATAGGGTGGCTCATCTCCCTTTGGGTAGCTCCCGAAGCACGCAGTCTCGGCATCGGAAAAGAACTCTCCAGGAAGGTCGTCAATTGGGCAGAGTCAGAGAGGAAGCGCAGTCTGCTGCTTGAAGTCAGAGAGGGGAATGAATTTGCTCGAAATCTGTATGATAGAATGGGCTTCCATCCCAACGGTGGCGTCCCTAGCGACTGCTGTGAGATTCAGTTAGAGCTTGTTCTTTAATAGATATATTTGGAACCCATTGAGACCCCTCTGAGTCGTATACGTATCATAGGGTACCCTAGATGATGCCCGCATACACATGGGTATCTCACTAACCCTCTATGACGTATGCATACACTAGGGCCCCCATCCGATCAAGGGTAATCGTGTGGGCCCCTTAGCGAGACCCAGTATTCGAGAGAATAATTCATATCAAATAGACAGTATTTGTTTACGTGGTTGATGTCGGAACAGTCTCTGGAGTGGCTATATTTCTGGCATTTGTGATGTCTACGATTGCTAGTTTTGAGAATGATAAATTCAAAATTCCAGCGATCTTTTTTGGGATTGCATCTTTCACATCTTTTCTCCTACCTGTGATGTGTGGCTCAATAACCAAATTGCTCATCATTGCCGCTTTGAGCTACCTCCTAAGTAACTCTCATCATTCTGCTTCAGGAAAGGAGGGCATGGATAAATTGCACATGGTGGGGTACTACACGATTGTGCTAAGCCTAGTTGCAATACTCGTAAACATTCTAATCTGGATTTGGGTCTTATCTGATGTAGTGACAAATTTTGGGGATTCTTTTGGTGATTGGTGGATTGGGGGGGGTGGTGAGATCTTTGAATTCAACCCGGAAGCAATGTTGGTAGCAGAAATGAGTATCCTTGCAAGCACCATCCTCTGCCCAATCGGGATATTTTTGCTGTTTTGTTCAAACTCTTTTCATGCTGAGGCACCCAAGTTATCATAGAGAGACCCTCGTAGATGCTGGAGTCATCTAGGGTAGGGAGTATGGTGCCCCCGGGTACCACGGTTGCTTTGTGACGTATACGTAATCCTGGGCTCTACCTAATACCCATTATGATGGCCTTTGTCATTCAGGGGTCGCTCAGTAGACCCTCGATGATGGCGATGGAATTCACCTTACCTTTGTATCTTGAACTTTATATGTTGTTGAGATTCTGATAAATCGTGTCTTTCGACCCTTGGGACATTGAACCAGGCGTGTACAAGCATCATCAGGGATCGCCTGCAAGTTCTAGCCCCAGTTGGATTAGAGAAATAAGGAAGGCTCACGGCTTGGAAGAAACAGGGCATCCTCTTGAGGATTCAACAATACATTGCGCAGCAGCAGGCTGTTCAAATGACTCATCCTCCTACGATTTTGAAGGATGCCATCTTGTTGTATCTAAGTTCTCCGAACTTCTATCAATTATTGGATTAACGGGGACGCCAGTTGTAGCATTGTGTTCGGCTTGTCACAATAAGTACGGGGCCTCCATCCGCTTGGGTTCCAGTGGCCTAGCAATAGTCGACTATGATTGCCCTCACGATATCAAGTCACCTAACTCGGGGATTCCTGAAAATCAACACATTCTCTGCAATAATTGTGATCAGAAGGATACAAGGGGGCCGGATGAAGATGATGAGTGGTATTGCTCTACATGTTGTCACCACATAGACTCTGAAGGAAATTGTACTACAGAGAACTGTTGCGAAGTCGAGGATGATGAATCGATTGATTCCTGTGGTTGTGATTCAAGGTGTGAATCCCATCCTGGAAGCAAATGCGGGAATACTCCTTCGCCTCTTTGTATGAAAGGAAGATGCGGACCCTGTTGTGACGGAGTAGATTGTCTCAGACACAGTGATCACCCGAAATTTGGAAGGCCTGGTTGGAAAAGGGCGAAAACGGACAAAGCCCATCTCAAATATATTATGAAAAAATTCCGAGATGGCCCATTGAAGAACGACCATCCAATTTGCAGATCTTGCAAAGAGATGCTGGATATTTCCGATAGCAGAAACTGGAGATGTGCCAACTCTAGTTGCTCAGAATTTCGTGGAGAAGCGGAGTATTGCTCCTGTGGAAATATAGCGAGCAAAGATTGCGAAAACGCGAGTTGCGATGAATGTTGTAGCGGTTGTTCAAGACACGAGTATTCAGACTATGAAGAGGATGATGATGACAATGAAGACAGTGAAATTTTCGAAGGACGGACGTTAGGATTTCATGCTAAATGCTATGCCTGTGGACATATCGCCGTCGGTTCAGATATCAAGTCAGATTTCGGTTTCAAACGAAGAAAACCAAACCCTCGATGTAGAGATTGTAGAAAAGCGGGCAATTACTGATTCAAGTAGTGGAGCCAGGGGGGGTTTCTTCCCGACCTTGTTGATGGTTGGTCATAATTGAGGGCCCCATGGTAATGCGGGCACCTGCGAGGTGTGCGAGGCTGGTTGAGATCATCAACGGCAGCGAG
>DASCSU010000160.1:0-2529 GCA_034399495.1 Candidatus Thalassarchaeaceae archaeon | reverse complement strand
CTCTATACCATCAATTGTTGCAGGTAATATTGCTGCGTTAACTGGTATTCGTTCAGCAGCTGCTGGGGTTACTGTTGCTCGTGATAATGATATCATTCCATTCGAGGCAATTAGGCATTATTCTGAACCTGTTGTAACAGTAGCAGTAGAGCCAAAGTCAATGAAGGATTTACCCAAATTCATTGATGCCCTTAGATCACTGGCTAAGGCTGATGCATCTTTGCAAGTAACTACTAACCAAGAGACAGGGGAAGCACTCCTGGCTGGAATGGGTGAACTTCATCTTGAAATAACAACATATAGAATAGAAGAAGAGCAAAACATCAAAGTTTCTGTTTCTGAACCTATTGTTGTTTACCGTGAATCAACATCAGGAAATAATAGTGGTAATTCCTTTGAGGGCAAGTCTCCTAATCGTCACAACCGATTTTATGTTGAAGTTGAACCACTACCTGTTGAAGTGGTTGCAGCACTACGTGAAGGAGTATTTGGGAGTGGGACAATTCGGCCAAATGATGCTAAGGATGTAGGCCGTAAATTCGGAGAATACGGCATGGATAAAGATTTGATGCGTAAGATATACGCAATCAATGGAACAAATGTTTTCGTAAATGATACAAAAGGTATCCAATATCTCCACGAAACCAAAGAATTACTCATAGAGGCATTTAATGAAGTCTGTTTGAAGGGGCCTGTAGCTGAAGAACCCTTGATGAGTGTCATGGTCAGGCTAGTAGATGCTAAGTTACACGAGGATGCAATTCATCGTGGCCCTGCACAGACTATACCTGCTATGAGGAATGCCGTCAGAGGAGCCCTAATCAGAGCTAATACTGTGATTATGGAACCAATGCAAAAAATGCATGTATCAGTACCTAATGATTGGCTAGGTGGAGTTACTAGAGAGATTACACAGAGGCGCGGTGAGATTGAAGATATGCCTGCTGATGGGGAAACAACAACGGTAATTGGAAAGGTACCTGTTGCTGAAACCTTTGGGTTCTCTAATGATATTAGGGCAGCATCTCAAGGTAGAGCCATTTGGAACTCCGAAAATTGCGGCTTTGAAGAATTACCACGTGCTTTGCTAGACAAGGTAGTTGGCGGAATTAGGGAGCGTAAAGGATTGAAACCTGAACTTCCTACTGAATCTTACTATTCTGACTGATTAAACCTATATTTTATAGTCAGGAAATTCTAACTAATTGCCAGTCAGTTAGTTGCCTTAGAATTTTCACAGCGCTAGAATCAGGTAATGCATCAAGACAGGAATGGGCTTCCTTATGGAAATCCATAGCCCTCTTTTGAGCATATTTTATGGAACCGACATCCCTTAATTCATTAAGGACACTATCCAATACCTCTCTAGATAGAGACTCATCTCCTGAACCGAATACATTGTGGAAATTAGGTAGTTTTGAAGGATCTTGCTGAAGCGCGTGAATAGCGATTAGTGTTTGCTTCCCTTCTATTACATCACTACAAGCTGGCTTCCCTAGAGTCTCACTATCTCCTGTCGCATCAATTAGATCGTCCATTAATTGAAAACAAAGACCCAGATTCTCACCCCATTGAGCAAGGTTTTGGATTACATCTGTAGATGCTCCTGATAGTAAGGCCCCAGTCCTAGAACATGTAGTGAACATGGCGGCAGTTTTCCCTGAAGTCATTTCTAGATACTCCTCTTCACTAACATGACTACGGTTTTCAAAATCCATGTCTAGTTGTTGTCCCTCAGAAACTCTTCGAACCATCTTGCCGATAATAGAAACTAAACTTCTGAAGTGGTCATCCGATATATCAGTAGATTCACTCAAAATTTCAAATGATACAGCAAGCATTGCATCTCCTGCATTGATAGCAGTGGGCATATCATATTCGATATGAACAGCAGGACGACCCCTTCTTAGTTCATCATTATCCATGATATCATCATGAACAAGGGTGAAATTGTGTATTATTTCTATTGCAGCACCTAAGTCATAGAGTGAATCTGAAGCGTTACCACAAGCATCAGCAACTAACCAAGGCAAAATAGCCCTAAGCCGTTTACCTCCTCCTTCGATGAGGTGCATCATAGCGTTCCTAAGCCGATCATGCTGGGATTTATCTAGAGCATTGATGATACGGCCCTCTACTTCATTAGCATGACCTTTTAGAGCATTTAGCAGAGATTCATCATCTCGCTGTCCTACCTCTCCTATGTGGTGCACCAATCCGTCTTGAAAAGACTCCATCTCATCAAGATGCCCCCACCAGTGGTCAAGAAAACGCTGCTTTATCTCCAAAAACCATGGTGCTATAAATTGTTCATTATCTGGGGAATTAGATACTAACTCATCCAATTGTTGTTGATTAACCCACCTAATTTCATCTATTTCATTTGGATTAATAGACAAATTTACATCTGCTTGGATGAAAATGATATGATCTAATTCATGTTCAACCCATATATTATCGGCTCTAGCCAAATAATGCATTCTACTAATTAATTGGAATTTTGAAAGTGGAATTTCAGAAGCTTGTATA
>DASCSU010000159.1:0-2538 GCA_034399495.1 Candidatus Thalassarchaeaceae archaeon | reverse complement strand
GACAAGGTCGGCACCCACGTCTGCTGCCTTGGTGTATATTCCACCACCCACACGCGCGAAGAGAGCGATGCTTGAAGCACCCATCCCGAAGCCAGCAATGTTTCCTACTGTTAGGAAATCTGTCTCTGTGAAGTAGTACATTAGGGAGATACCTGCAAGTCCGAGACCGCCCACTGCAAGTCCCATTACAGCACCACCGTAGTAGGAGGTCTGTAGAGCAGCAGCCTGCCCTCCGTCAGCCGCAGCTTGTGCAGTTCGACCGTTTGCAGATGTTGCGGATTTCATTCCACTGAATCCTGCAGCCACACTACAAAGTGCACCAATGATGAATGCAATCATTGTATTCATTCCGAGGTCCTCATTTA
This sequence comes from Candidatus Thalassarchaeaceae archaeon, assembly GCA_034399495.1. GTDB lineage: Archaea > Thermoplasmatota > Poseidoniia > Poseidoniales > Thalassarchaeaceae > MGIIb-Q1. Next base: position 2,173 of record DASCSU010000159.1, on the reverse strand, counting down.
CTGAGCCTCCAGCAAATAGAAGCACTGCTACTACTGCTATGAACACCGCCAACATGCGGTATTCTGCAAACAGGAAGGCCATAGCCCCATCCTGAATTCTTTTGGTAATCTTAGCCACTGTCTCGTTCTCAATCTCAATTGAATCTACCTTTTTATACAGCATTGCTGCAATAAGCAAACCAACGATTCCGGCACCGATACCGATCAATCCTACATCTGTTCCTTCCATCATATCACCTGATTGGTTGGCTCGCCGACCTAAGGTCGCCATATAAGCGAATCCACTCGATTACACCATTACAGACTCTTAGAGACTGCTACAACGATGCCAAATTACCCTTCAAAAGTGATTTTCATGACTTCATCGGCGAAATTTGCAAGAACCTGAGCGCCATCGTGTTCTCTCTCGAATGATAACGCCTCTTCGGCGCTGATATGCCCTAATTTGACTGAACGTTGGATGCGCTTACGCGCCGCTTCGGGATGAAACTGCAAACCCCAGATTGGAAGTATATCACCATCCTTGCCAAGGATTCGGACAGTGGCTAGTGAATTATGAGAGGCAGAGCCCAATACTATCACTCGTTCAGGAATCTCAACCACATGGTCTTGATGAGTAAAGAGGCATACAGGGGAAGAAAGCCCTGAGAAAATAGGGTCATTAAGACCCATCACTGTCAACTCTAATTCCTCTACAGAATCTGTGCGTTCTGATGATCTGCTAACTTCTCCTCCTAGAGCGTGACAAATTAATTGATGACCAAAACAAATTCCTAGCGTTGGCAACTCTAGTGCTACTGCACCCCGAAGAAGTGCTGCGGCTGAATCCATCCATGATTCCCACATTGATACATTGCGACGACTTCCTGAACAAATAACGACATCAACAGAGTTAGCTACTAGCCATTGGGACATCACCTCATCGCTAGTATTTGGTAGTGCAACCCTACGCAATACTACATCACCATCTAACTCGGTAGCATTAGATTCTGAAACAAAAGCAAAATCATCATCCCATGTAGGGAGGTCCTCTTTCTCAAGCAATATTGGATTGTGTGAATTACAAGCGCGTTCACTCACACCCTGAGATTGGAACTGAGGAGTAAGAAGCCACACCTCAGCAGAAGATACTCGACTGGCAAGAGGAGATAGTACCTCCATGTTTCCCCCATGACCAAACTCGGCACGCTCAACAAGAAGGTCGAGCAAGACCACCCTAAGGCTTGCAGTCATGCAACTCGGGTTGAGATTGTTCACTTGAACAAACCGATGGTTCATAGAGCACGACACCCTCAGCAGTTGTGGGAAGAAAGATGGCAGAAGTAGACCGCGAGATGATTCTAGCCTCCGTAGGGCCTGTTCAAGCGGTTCTTGATGCCCATGATGGGGAAGTAAATGTAGTCTCCACCGAAGATGGAATTATCTCGATTTCACTCGAAGGTGGCTGTTCTGGTTGTAGCGCAACGCCTATGACAGCAATGCAGATTTACTATTCATTAATGAAATTAGAAGATGTAAAAGAAGTTGTTTTCCTAAATGGCGAATTACCAGATTATATGCGTGGCTTTATTGATGATAAATTGAATCTTGAAGATGAGAATTGATTGAATCCCCAGCCCGAGTCTTGACCGTGTATCAAGACTTAGAATAGAAAGCCCATCAATCACGAGGCTTCAAAGACATGACGCGGTAGCATCACTTCATGCAAGGGCGTGGTGTAGTAATCCTATTCACTCTAACCATCTTGCTCTCTACTATGTTAGTCACCCCTATTGTATCTGGCACTCAGGATGATGACTGCCCTGAAGTAGATGGTAATTCCCACGAAGATAGAGTTGGTTGTCTTGACTCTGATGGGGATGGTTGGTCTGACCCAGATGAAGATTGGACCGTAGATAATGGAGCCGATGCATTTCCCAAAGAGAATACTCAATGGGCTGACAAAGATGGCGATGGATGGGGTGATTCGAGTTCTTTTGATGCCAATCTAATTGACCATTTTCCAGATGATAGCAAACTCCACCGCGCAGTACTCTCAGTAGGGTGTAATCCGCCTGATCACACCTTATCAATTGGTAAATCTAGCCACTTCCTATGTACTGTGAAAAATGAAGGAATGGTTCCAATTCGACTCTATCCTAATTGGGATGCCTCTTCAGGAGTCGCAATTGAA
>DASCSU010000158.1:0-2616 GCA_034399495.1 Candidatus Thalassarchaeaceae archaeon | reverse complement strand
CATTAATGCCTGAAGAAGAGTCAGAAGAAGATTCTGATGCTGAAGAAGAAATCATCCACGCTGGTGCTGTTATTCGCAATCTCGAACAAGTTGACCAAATCCCTGGTGATAAATTAGAAGGTTCACTTCACGAAGTTGAGACTGCAACATTAAATGTAGATGGAGAAGTTATTGATCAAAATGTTGATGGTCTTTTGCGAGTGAATAATCCTAGTGAAAAGGATAGACTGTGGGACATTGACATCTTCTTGAACAAATTAGGTTCTACTGATGTAGAAGAAAAACATCAACCAATTCAAGAACTTGAAGCCGGACAAGAACACTCTAGTGATTATTCAGTATCTGGACCAGTTATGCTTTCAGTCAGAGAACGTATTGATACAAAACCGGAAAGAGAACAAGAACGCAGCACCTCCGCAGTATGTACTGATGAGGTACAAAATATCGTAATTGAACTCGAGGTCGAAAATGTAGGACCTGTAGATCTTCACAATGTTGAGGTCACAAGAGAAATCCCTGAACAAATCACCATTGGAGAAGGAGAAACTCACACAGTAGGAAAGAACACACTTACATGGATTGTCGGAGATATTTCACCCGGTGGTAAGAGAACTCTGCCACTAAATGCTGAACTTTTGACAGAAGTCATCGATGAAGTCTCTGCTGGTATGACCAGTGCAACATATTCAGCCGATGCAACCCTATCCGGGATGTCTATTGGTGAATTGGACGCTTTCTGTAGAGGATTTAGTTACATGGATGTTGAAGAAGATGAGAGGCCAGATAACTGGAGATGCCAAGCCGTCTTCGAAAATCGCTCTTCCTTTGCTGTTGATTTAGTTAGACTTCAAGTTAAGCAAGCTGGAACTGATGAACTTCTGTTTGATATCACCGATGTTGAGAAAGATGTCCATCCTGATGGACGTTGGGAGAGCCAAATCGCTGTTGTCCCAGCAACTGAGGAACCGAATTTCAATCAAGAGTTAGGCTTTACTGTTATCCCAAGAGTCACGCATTCAACTGAAGGTTCAATTAACCTAGAGCAATATACAATTAAGGTCTTGGAAGCAGAAGTAAATAAGACATACTCCACAGATATTCTAAGAACCTACAGAGAAGCCACTGTTAACTCTGAAATCACCATAAAGAACACAGGTACTGCTACAATTAATCTAATGCGACTAACTGATGATGTACCAGGTATTTTCAACAGTCCCGACCTTGATCAAATATCTTGCACTATTGATGGCGATGAACTAGTCAGGGATCAATTCCGTATAGAAGTTCGAGAGGGAGTAACGATTGAGCAAGAAGCCCTAAGCCCCGATGGATTAGGACACACCATGCTCTTGACCATTGGCACAAAAGGCCCTATTGGATTAGAACCAGGACAGGAAATGAGCATTTCATACCCATTGATTGCACCTGACCCTACACCAAATAATGACACGGTTTCAGCGCCTTTGCGTTCAGACTTTAGTTCCGAGAGATTCGGCCCAGTAGCTACAAGGCTGGTCGAAGGTGGACCTTCAATTCGAGTCATACACAAGAGAAGAAAGTTCAGCACCGGTAAGGAAGTCTACCCTGCAGGTGGAGCAGGTAGGTACGAAGTACTGATTATGTTCCAGAACCGTTCTGATTCTGCACTTCAAGATCTATTGATTCATGATATCGTACCTAGTTCATTTGAAATTAAAGGTTACAACATTCGCAGCGACTCGGGAGTTAGAGAGGCTGAAATGGAGAAGGCTGATGATGAGAACGGAATCAAAGTCACATGGCACATCCCAGTAATTGAGAAGGATGAGAGAATCGAAGTTATTTACGAACTTGTTGGAGATTCTGATGCTGAATACAAAGTAAGTGAAGCACAGGAATTCCATGGAGCAACGTTCGGAGACGAGCTTGATGTTGATTTGCCACCTCCTGCCCCTGAAGAGGAAGAAGAGGAAGTCGTTGAAGAAGAAGAAGTCATTGAAGATGATGCGGCTGATGAAGAATCTACAGATGATGAATCAGAAGATGATGAATCAGAAGATGATGATTCTGGAGATGAAGATGAAGCAGAAGAAGAATCTGCAGATGATGATTCTGGAGATGAAGATGAAGCAGAAGAGGAGTCTGGAGGCGATGATGAAGCAGAAGATGATTCTGGAGACGATGAAGAATCTGATGACGGCGAAGAAGCAACTATGGATGCGGCCTTGGCACAAATCACTGGTGAAGGTGACTCTGAGGACGATTCTAGCGATGATGAAACTTCTGAAGAGCCTGTCGAAGAATCTTCTGATGAAGGTCGAACATGCCCTATTTGCAGCGCAGTAAACGCGCCTGGCGCCAATGTATGTGGTACCTGCTCATTTGACTTTGAATAATAAATATCAAAATCAAATTATGCGTCAGCCTACACTTCAGGCCAATCATCAAAGGGGTCATCTCTAGAATCATTAGAGGACTTTGTTGAGATTGGTTTGGAATCTAACTCAGATGTTATGCCACCACCGGGATTATCAGTAGATGTTATGGAATCTCCATCATCAACTATGTCGGATTCTATTTGATTAGGCGCTGGGGCCTCGATTTTAGGCTGAACAACAATATCTTGAGTGTTTTCAA
>DASCSU010000157.1:0-2627 GCA_034399495.1 Candidatus Thalassarchaeaceae archaeon | reverse complement strand
TGACGGAGATGGCTACATGGATTCTGAAGATGATTGCATCAATGAGGGTGGTTCTTCAACCACTGATCGTGTGGGTTGCATTGATTCAGACCAAGATGGAGTCTCAGACTTGAATGATGCATATCCTAATGATGCTACAAAACAGGCTGCATCCGATAACGCGGATGAAGGTGGATTCTCACCTATAGTAGTAGCACTAGTCGGAATGTTTGTGTTATTCTCGATAGTTGCTGGCGCAGTAGTTGTTCTCCGAATGAGAAGTGGCGATGAGGAAGAGCAATTCGCAGGTGGGTTGACAATGCAGCCTGCTGTATCACTTACTGAGATGGCAATGCCTGCTCAAGCAGCTACTGAACTTGGCTTACAAACTGCTAATGAATCGTTAGTGGCCACTGAGTCACTTGCTACACCTGATGCTGACCCAGAACAATGGGTGGATGAAAATGGAGTCACATGGCATCGCCAGCCAGATGGAGTACTTCTCCGCTGGAATGGTGAGGCATGGGAGCCTGCAAACTGAAATTCACGCCTGATGTGTCTATTCCCAGTGTTATTCATCAGTAGGAGAATGTAGTTGAATTTCTCCCGCGTCACCATATTTGAGTAATTCATCCATGGGCTTACCACTTATCTTAGAGGCTGCCATTAACCCTGTTGCAATCACTCCAAGGACTCCATGTGCTACAGTAGATTGCCCACAATGATACAAGTCTGAAATCTCAGTATTTATGGGGAGCGCTCCAAGGCCAACTTGCTGCTTAGATTTGGCCGTGGCATAGAGATTCCCACGATATGCATTGAGATAGTGAACATTGGTCAAGGGGGTGCCCAACTCACAAACCACAAGATGATCTCTAAGGCCGGGTGCGACCCCTTCAATGGTGTCCAACATCCTATTAGTGAGCCGTTTTTTGAATTCATTATATTCATCGCTTCGATTCTTTGTTTCACTACCTTCCCACTGCTCAAACGGAGTATAGGATACGAAGATGAAAGCCTCCATAGTGTGCAGTCCATCCTTCATTTTGCTGGGATCTTTCTTTGTGGTGATGGTAAGAAAAGAGCCGGGGAATTTCCCTTCTCCATCTAATTCATCTTTCTCTGCAAAGCGGTATGTTGCATCAACACTGGGGTTGTTCATGATCCAGTAATTCCCAGAGTCAAGTCCCAATGCATCGATATCCAAGTCGGTTGCGAGGTAGAGACTCAAGGCACTAACTGAAGGCTCAAGATTAGAAATCCTCTTTGCGAGTTTATTGGAGAGATTATCTTTGCCAATCAAGTCATTGTAGGTGACCCATGCATCAGCGTTGGAGATAACAGTGTTAGCAAGAATTTCCTCTCCATCGTGCAACCGTACTCCAATTGCTCGGCGTTGTTTCCCACTTCCTTTGAGAATAATTTCCTCAACTTTACTCTTGACACGAATTTCTCCTCCATTTTTCTTCAATCTAGAAATGAATGCTTTCGGGATAGCGCCCCCTCCACCTTTAGGATACCAAGCACCTTCCCAATAATGTCCGTCAATAGCTACATGTTGTGCGAATGGCACTCTTGCAGGAGTAAGTCCGTGGTCGCCCGAACGGGCCTCTAGAATTGCCTTGAGTTTGACATCCTTGACATGTTTATCAATAATTTTAGACGCTGGCGTTAACCCTTTGAAAATTACTACTGGTGCTTTGTAAATTAGTTTGATTCCATCCAGCAATCCACTAATGTCTCCCGCTTTGGTAAGACCATCATACATTTTTTGCATTAGGCGGAAATATTGCTCAATTCCTTTCTTTTCATGGGGGAATCTTTCAATCAGGCGACTGATGAATTTCTCACGGCCACGAGGGATGTCAAATGTTTCATCCTCGAAGACAATGTGGTCATAACCATCTGGATTAAGTTCACAGAATTCAATTTCACCCCCCACGCCCAATCCTTCAAACAATTCTCGTGCGGCTCCACCTTTCTGCATCTGTCCGATATAATGAACTCCAGGGCTGAATTTGTGACCTTCAAGTGAGAATGAATGTGTCCATCCCCCAGGGAGATAATGCTGCTCAAGAACCAAGACTTTCTTTCCAACATTAGATAGTGCGACAGCAGCACTGAGGCCACCTGCTCCCGAGCCAATTACTACTACATCCCAGTTAGTCATATGGGCTTAGAGGGAGTCGCGGATTATCTGCTTATCCGTTTGTGTTTTTTCCAAATATAGTTGATTTTGATTTTTGTGACTCATTTCTCATAATAAAAGAAGAAGTACAACATATGTCTCGGGCATACATGGATAGCCCCACTTACAGCCCTGATGGAAAGTACATATGGACAGGCAGCGAATGGATTCCGGCCCCCCCTACATCAGATCCTGTACCTCCTGCCCCTAGTGAGCAAGCGCTCAATATGCAAGACTCTGTCATTGGCAGAGATGTTGTCCACAGCACCGTCATCAACAATGACCCTACAGCAGTTACTACTGCAGTAATTGCTGCATTACAGCAACTGGGTATGGTTGGACAAGAAACGGCAGCACCGCAAGCTCCACCGACTCCAGAAGTTGAATTGCCTGCATCATTCAGCGTGGGTGATCATGTTGAATATCATAGTCCAACCAATGAACGTTGGTTAAATCGATG
>DASCSU010000156.1:0-2641 GCA_034399495.1 Candidatus Thalassarchaeaceae archaeon | reverse complement strand
AGAAGGTTCGTGAAAAGCCCAAGCCACAAGCAAAGCCTTCTGCTAGTAAGACGGCATCCGTCGATGATGAATTAGTTTCAACTTCCACAAATGATGAAATACGTTGCCCCTCCTGTGGCCAAAGATTACGAGTCCCCTATGATAAACGACCTGTAACGGCAAGATGTCCGCGTTGCAAAATTAAGTTCTTAGCGGAGAAGAAATGAGGTATAGATATGTCAAACCCAATTCTTGAAGATCAAGAGATGTATCTCAAGGTTCTTTATGAGACTCATTTGATTGATTCAGAACTGCCAATCAGAACCAATCAGGTTGCAGAGGCTATGTCTGTAACTGCTGCTAGTGCTAGTGAGATGTTGAAGAGACTGGGTAAGAAAGGATTCGTTAACCATGTCCCCTACAAAGGAGTGACACTTACCGATAAGGGAATTGAAGTAGCAAGTAGAGTCAAGAGAAGAGAGTCTTTGATGGAAGTTTTCCTTGTTAATTTGCTCGATTTCAATGGAGATATCAAGGACGTTTCATGCAGACTTGAACATGCCTTGACTGATGATTTAGAATTGGCAATAGATCGATTATTAGGATTCCCAAGTCATGCTCCAGATGGGACTGAAATACCTCCACGTTCAAGAGATATTAAGGATGGTATTGAGGGGACCTTACTACCTCTTACTTCTCTACCTGTGGGGTTATCCTCTACAATTGAATTGGTCATAGTTGATGGAGTAGATTCGAAAACCTTGCAGGATTCGGGGATTGAGGTAAATGTACAAGTCATCAAATTGGATGAGGGATTTTCCATAGGTGGCATTGAAATGTCATTATCAAACGCCTTGCAATCGCGTATTTTGGTCCGTACTGGTTAACCGTGAAAAAGAACGCCTTGATATGGGATTGATGTTTCGGCCCACTCGATGGCGAATTCTGACGCTGAATCCGACCCCGAGGGGGATGAGGTCAAAGAGCGGCTTCATTCGATGGAAGCAAAGATGCGTAAATTATCCAATCAACGTCGTTCACACAATGAATCCGCTCGTGCCCATGCTGATCAGAGAGATGCGGTACAGAATCAATATTCAGAACTTCGTGAAGAGATTAAGGGGATATTAGATTCACAGAAGGAAGTGCGAAATAAAGCAAAAATCCATCAGGCTCGAAGAGATGCAATCCAAGAACAATTGAGAAATTTGTTTTCTCGCTCTAAGTCATCTAAATCTGGCCGTGATAAATCGGTTATTCTACAGTTGTCTGAGAAGAGTGCTCAAGTAGAGAAACTTGAGGAGAGACTGGTTATTGATGGTACACTTACACTTGAAGTGGAGAACCGATTGCATAAGAAATTGAAATCATTGAAATCAGAGATTAAAGAATTAGAACCCCTTGTTAAAGAAGAGATGCGGATTAAGATTGATATTGATGATTTAGAAGGCTCAATTGAACATCTCAAGTTAGAGGCTGATGATGAGCACAAACAAATGGTTGCTCTTCATGACGAGGCAGATAAAATATGGGATGGCATCAAACCCAAGTTCGAAGAGAGAGATTTCCTAAAGGCAGAAGGCGATAGATTGCATGAATTATTTTCTAAAAGCCGTGAAGATGCTGATGCCGTACATGCCCAAATCGAGGAACTTAGGTCTCAAGTAACTGAAGTTAAGAACGAGTTGAATGCTTTGCAGGCTGAGAGAAAGTCATGGATTTCCATTCACAATAAATCAGTAGAGGAATCGACTAGTAATCCAAATGATGATGCTGAATTAGCAGATAGCCTCGTTTCCAAATTAATGGGTTCAGGTGCTCTATCACTTGGCGGTATAGCAGGTGCAACATCGGATAAAGGAAGTAAGCCTGAGAAGCGAAAGGGTAGAAGAAACATAGCACCTCGTAGGGGCAACAGAGGGCGCTCAAAGAAAACTGAGTAAGGCCTCTTCATAGTAGGTGCTTATCAAAAGAAGCTCTGAATTTATGATTTGGATTTCATATGATTTCTTCTTTAGAAATAGAGTCTGATTATTTTCTAACTAGAAACTTTTTTTCCATGGGTGCATTATACTAAAATACTGCCTTCAAAGGCCCCAAGGTATGGATGACAGCGACCCCACACCTCACCGCTCTTATGACCGTCAATGGGATGAGATTGAGGAAATGCTGGAACTTGCAATTTCACGCGGTGATGAGTGGAAAACTTGGTTTGAAGAGTGCCGCGGTAATGGTGACCGCGAGGGTATGAAAGAGGCTGCTCGCAATTTCAAAGCACTTGATGGAGTAATCAAGTGTCTGAAATGGGTGTTGGGTGAAGAAGGAGTAGATCATCCTCTAGAATAAGTCAATTAGCAATTTTTACTGTAAATGTTGAATTCTTCTCTTTACTAACATTGATGAGATGAAACCCGTTCGTGAGGCTCGATAACATGGCTCTTGACCTAAATGAAATGCGACATGGCACAGAACTGCTGAAGCGTGGTTTTGCAAAAATGCAAGAAGGAGGCGTCATCATGGATGTAGTCACTCCAGAGCAGGCTCAAGTTGCAGAAGACGCAGGGGCAACAGCGGTTATGGCACTTGAGAGGGTGCCTGCGGATATTCGTGCTGTCGGAGGTGTTGCTAGAATGAGCCACCCGGCTCTAATTCAAGGAATCAT
>DASCSU010000155.1:0-2688 GCA_034399495.1 Candidatus Thalassarchaeaceae archaeon | reverse complement strand
ATATTCCGGAGTGATGAATCAATTTAGCACACATCATACATGGCTCACCTGTTACTATCATCCATGCATCTTTGGTAGGGACGCCGTTGGCTGCTGCATTGCAAATAACATTCATCTCAGCATGGTGGCATCCAACTTCAACCCTAGTTCCAGAAACTACTTTTTCGGTATCTCGCAAACAGACTTCACCACCACATAATTTCCCACCACCACGTGGGCCACCATTGTAACCATCCATCAAAATTACATTTCGATCAGGGTCAACAAGAAGAGAACCAAATTTTGCTCTCGGGCAATTGCTTGCCTTTGCTAGAGCAAGGCATTGCTCGATACGAATTCTCAAATGCTTCTCCTTCATTCAAGCCACCTACATCTTCCATCGTGACAGGTCTACCCTATCATGGTGTCGTCAAGTCCAGTATTGTTTTTCTGGAGAGGGGCGTAGAACAGTCATCGATTCAACGTCATCTAGACTCATTGCTTGAAGTAGGTTTCCTGCTAGATAGAGGCTACCAAATGCTAACACAGGCTCTATTGGCTCACCCTTAGCTAATTCTAGTGCCCTTTCCAACGCTTTTTCAGGTTCAGGGATTTCTTCAATGTTAGCGAGCACCCCCTGTGCATTTAATTCAGCAACTATTTCTGTAGCGGATATGGCTGCCTTTCGCCCCTTCTGTGGCTCAGTTACAACAACGTGTTTCACTTCACCATCGACAATCAACTGAACTAGTGGGTTTAGGAAACCAACGAGGTCGTTTTGAGGGGTGCAACCCACTATTACTACTCCAGGAGTCGGCATAGAATCTCGTTCCATTTCATCTCTAAGGTAGTCACATACCTTTTCCATGCCTGAGGGATTGTGCGCAGCGTCAAGAAGAATGGGAACGTCTTCATACTCTAACCACTGCAAGCGCCCAGGCCATACAGTATGCATTACCGCACTCTTCACCATACTGTATGCATCTAGGATGTTATCTTCGACAGGCCAAAAGAAACTCAGAACAACCTCTGCAAGGTTCATCGCATCTTTTTGATAAGAATGTAGTCGATCATATCCCTCAAACATTGGGACAGGTCGATGACTCTCAGTTGCTTTGTCAAAGCGAACAGTTGTATCTCGATCAAAACGCCACCAGAAAGCCTTCGATGGACTAATTACTGCATCTTCGATAGCTTTTCTTGCACTTGCATCGTAAGTCCATTTGGCGATGAAGATTCCTGAAGGTCTAGCAATTGCTGCTTTCTCTGCTGCAATTTCTCCCAATGTATCTCCAAGTACTTCGGTATGTTCTAGAGATAACTCGGTTATGACACAGCAATCGGCTTGACAGATTCTAGTAGCATCCAATCGACCTCCAAGGCCAGTTTCAATTACTGCTCTATCAACTCCTGCATCAGCAAAGGCTAACATTGCTACTAGGAATGTTGCTTCATAATAAGTTGGCATAATGTTTGGTTCTTGTTCGGCGACCTTTCGAATCTCAATCAATAATTGATCAAACTTTTCAGAAGATATTGGCACACCATCAATTCGCACCCGTTCTTCGACAAAGCAAAGATGTGGGGAGGTAAATAATCCACAACTAATCCCTGATAGTGTTAGTGAATTCGCAAGAATGACACAAAGAGAACCTTTGCCGTTACTTCCAGCAACATGGACACAAGGGAATTTCATCTGTGGCATATCTAATCTTGATAGTAAGGCAGAGGTAATTTCAAGACCCGGCCGCATACCAAGGCCGCGCAATCCTTCAAGCCAATCTCGTATTTCACTCACCGATAGCCCCTCTCGTGGTTACTTGTGACCCTCGCTTTCAAATGGGTTTTACGGCTCGCCCCACCTATGACCGGAGAAAGTCGAATGGCTGTACTCAAAGATGCGATGGTCGGACAATGGCGCTCAATGGGCAGCATGGCTGGCATGTTTGTGGGCACAATCCTACTTGCTATTTACATTCAACCCTTCTGGGACAGGCCCGAATCTAGAGCCTTTGGGGAGGCTGGAACTACTAAGGTAGGACTCATTGGGCTTGAATTTATTTTAATATTAGTTTTCACTGGTGTGATTATTTGGCTAGCAAAGAAAGGGTTGCAAATTATCATCAAATGGTCAGTCTTGATAATCCTCTGGATTTCACTTTCTTATTGTTTGATTCCACTTTCATCTTATGCTCTTGACGCACCTCAGCCGGCTGTTGAATTCCGAGACGAGGCAACTCTAGATGGAGAATTTATTTTCACTGAAATTGAACCTACAACTTTTCTTGTAGAAAACCATACACATCTAATTAAAATGAGTGATGCAAGTGGTATTGGAAGTGGTCAGTCATCAAATGAAATATGGAATTGGTCGCTTGACTTGGGCGGTCAATCATATTCAGCACATCCCAAAAGAATTGTTGACAATATAGATTCATACCTCTTTTGCGATCAAACTCGTTGGGTTAAATTAAGCAAATCTGATGGTAATGTAATCTCAAGTTACAATGAAAGTTGTACTGCTGGCTTTTCCAATAGTGAAAGTGATTGGGCAATAAAGGACAAATATCTGTATAAGATTGATCCCTTCCATAGTGGTGGAAATGTAGTTTCTCATTCATGGTGGTATAATTTACCTGAACAGTACATTACTGGAGAATTCATGCGCGGGGTACTTCTCAATGATAACCAATCCTTACTTGTTTCATC
>DASCSU010000154.1:0-2740 GCA_034399495.1 Candidatus Thalassarchaeaceae archaeon | reverse complement strand
TGCACCTGATTGGGAAACTTGGAGGGCTTGGTTGTTACTTGCTCATTTACAAGCAGAGCAAAAAAACTCACAATTATTGTCATGGGCGGATGAAGTGTTAGCGGCACGAACAATTAGGGATAATCTCCGTGGTTCAACAACAGGCGCTTGGCATGGGCCCGAAGGTTCTGATAAAGAAGACCCGGCATCTTTGATGGAGCCAGTTTTGTCGGCAAAGAAAGTAGCGTTAAAATTACATGATATGGGATTGGATGCACGTGCTTCGGTAACAAAATCAAATCTTTCATTGTCTAAGAATCTGTTAATGACAACAATATTATTCCCATTGATGTTACTTTCAACCCCCCTCGCACTTTCAGCCAATGGAATACAATGGCTGATTGGACATACTCTTGCAAGATTCAATAATGAAGCAATAGATAAAAGAACAACATACCAAATTTTACCCTCGACATTTGGATACTTTATTTTCCGTCCTTTAATTCATGCGTCATCAGTTGCTTTGTTGTGGTGGTTTGGTTACATAACTAACCTCATCTTTTTCCCATTATTTTTCTTTGGTTTATGGATTATTAGTAACTTATCTTTACTAATTTCTCGTAGTTGGTTAAAGTATTCTCTCAACTTAATTAAGGGCATAAAAATATTGAAAATCAAATCATCTATTCATTGGGATGGTGTTGAAAAAGATATTAGTTCACTAATACCAATGCTCGACGCGCTCAAATAGGACCTCACACTCAGAGCCCATGTGAGTGGGGATTTTGAGGACAATATTCGCGTCTGGTTAACAGGCGAAGGCTTGGAGGTACGTGACCGCCCAGATCAACGTTCAGATTTCCACATAATGGTTCGTTACCCACCCACCCCTCACGGACATGTATTCAATATCGCTTCTCCAAAACAGCGTAATTTGATAGTAGTTTCAACAGTTACCCAAGTTGATGCCGGACAACAAGAAAAGATGACAGAAAAGAGTCAAGCAGAGGGCAATAGTTGGGAAGAATGGTTACATGAAAGCAGATTAAATTTGACACGTAGTGGAGTGGACTGGGTTTTACACGTACGTAATTCTACAGAATCTCCCTCGGGGCCATTACAAGCTTTCAACCTTAGCAAGCCAATATGGGGGGATGGATTAAGTCAAAATGAATTAATGCAAACACTTCGCCACCTTTGGCTCACCAAATTAGCTCTTATCCATGAAATCAAATATTCATTTGGCCCAGGGGTTGGTAAACCAGGCCCTGTAGATGACTGGCAACAGCAGCAAGGGGTACAAAGCCTACCCCCACAAAAAGACAATTTAGTTTCTACAGATGATGCTGGTACCTTTGGCAATAGTTTTGATCCTTCAGAATGGCAATAAGCATAATGGCCAACATTTCACCTTTGACCGCTAAGGGGTTTGGTTAAGTATTAAGTCACCCGCATTCCGGTTAAGCAGTAATATGCTAGGGGTAGTTTAGAATGAACGATTCGAATAAAAGTATGATGATGATAATGTTGATGTTGATGAGTAGCCTTCTTGCAGGCTATGCACCAAGCGTAGAAGCGGCACAGGTTGTCATAACGGAAGCAGTACAAGTGGTCGATGGAGGCCAAGTAAATGATAGAATGGCAGCGGTTGGTTCCGATGACGACGGAAACATACACGTGGTATGGAGTAGGAATACGCAGCATCTATACTATTCAATGTTGGACGCGAGGGCATCTACATTGATTGATGCCACACAAATTTCCAATCCTGGTTCACATCGTGCATGGCACCCCGATATTGAAGTTGATGGTGCTGGAATGGTTCACATCACGTGGACAGATACAGCAAGCCAGTATGCAATTATGTACACTCTACTAGATCCATCCATGGATGACATGGATGGTTCTCCTGCAGATGACGCAATAATTTCCTTAGTTGATGATTTTGTAGTTAGTCAGAGAGATCAAGATAGAGATTGGCCCGCTCTTGCTCTAGATTCATTAGGTTCTGTCCACATTGTGTGGCAAGATGCATACGAGCAACTCGGTAAGTACTACAATCAACCCCAAGTATACTATTCAATGCTTGACATAGATTACGTATCCCGTGAAGCAATAACTGCAATAGATGACACATTACTAACTCCAATAATTGGCCATAAAGGCCATCCAGATGTTGCCGTAGATGCTGATGACTTTGTCCAAATTGTTTGGGACGATACTCGTGGAGGTAAGGTGGAGTTCGCAGCACCAATCGATACATCCGGTTCAATGTACCAAGAATGGGGTGACATGTGCACTGTTTTCTATGGTGGTAATTGGGCAAGTGGAGGTTATTTCCGAGGGATTAAACCAATGTTATTAGATGCTAATATTACTGTATATGAAACACTATATTTGCTAAGTGGTAACACACCAAGTGCAGCAACATCAGGCTCATGTTCAACTGCTTATTCAATAGGTGGTTCTGGTGGTAATGTTCGCCCGACAGCACTTGGATTGGTGCCAAACGATCACTCTGGTGGTATCCGTGCACTAACTGAAGTTGTCTATGGTGGTTCAGCTACAAATCTACCAGCAGACGGCGGATATTATTCTGAATTCTGGGGCCCAGGATCCACTTGGGCGTGCCTCTCATGGAAGGATGCAGCTGGCAATGTTCCAGGTAACCCACCAACATCTCGCGACCACAAGTGGAATCCCAACGCAACAAAGATTGTAATGCCAATTTCCGATGAAGGACCATACGGAGGATATCCAT
>DASCSU010000153.1:0-2780 GCA_034399495.1 Candidatus Thalassarchaeaceae archaeon | reverse complement strand
GTTACGAAATGTTAGTTAAAAGTGCAGGTGGTGATCCTAAGGCTGCTGCAACTTTGTTGATGGTTGAAAAGATAGATACAATGGTCAGCGCTCAAGTTGAAGCTGTCAAGAACTTGAAGATCGACAAAATCACAGTTTGGGATTCTGGCGTGGATGCTGAAGGAAAGGGAGCAACTTCCAACTTTGTTAGTAGCCTTGTTCAAACCCTACCACCAATGCATGATGTTGCTAAGATGGCGGGTGTTGAATTACCAGAATATCTTGGTTCAGTAAATGATTCTGAAGACTAATAGTAAACTCCGCCCTTTGAGAATCAGTGAAGGGCAGGGAGGGATTTGAACCCCCGTAAAATGGATTTGCAGTCCATCGCGTAACCAGGCTTTGCTACCTACCCACTAGTAAGCCACCCACTAAGGCATACTATTTCAACGCAAGGAAGAAATTGTTACATTAAGCAAGGGCAATTGGATTGCAATAAGTTCTTTCAAGGTGGCCCCCTCGGTAAAGTATCCCTTTCACCAAAATGGATGAATTTTAGGAGATGATTTGATGGTTGATATCGCTGAGCGTTTTGTTGATTTGCCAGCTGGAATCAAACCGTTTCTTGCCGCACCACCACCTGATGTGATTCGCTGGACAGTGGGTGAACCTGGATTTGATACACCTGAAGAAATTGTTGATGCTGCGATTAAATCACTGGAAGAAGGAAATACAAAATACACCAGAAGTGAAGGTTCTCTAGAATTGTGTACTAAATCGGCAGAAAGGTTGAGAGATCGTTACGGCGTTCCTGCAACTCCTGAATCTGTAATCATAACCCCTGGTGCAAAACAAGGCCTTCTGTACTCATTCATGGTGCTTTGTAATCCTGGTGATGAGGTCATTCTTCTAGCCCCTGCTTGGCCGTCATATGATATTCAATGTCGTATGTTGCAACTAACTCCTGTTCATGTACCGGTGAATAAAAATAATTTCCATCCTAATTTACAGGCAATTGAAAATGCGATTACAGATAAAACAAAAGTCATGGTTATCAATTCACCTAACAATCCAACCGGGGCAGTTTATACTCCTGAAGAAATATCTGCCCTATTGGATATAGCAATAAAACATGATTTGTGGCTAATATCTGATGAAATATACGCTCGTCTAAATTGGACTGATTGGGAACATCTATCACCTTCAAGTCTAGAAGGTGGGGGTGACAGAACTATTGTTGTAACAGGGTGGTCGAAATCATTTGCAATGACGGGATGGAGAATTGGTGTTGTTTGGGGCCCTAACGAAGTTATGCAAGCAATGGGGAAATTGCAAGCCAACGCCTGCTCACATATTCCTTCATTCTTGATGGATGCCGCGTTAGTCGCATTGGAGCCAAAAATAAATGAAGATGTTGATCGGTTCAAGGAAGCATATCTTCAGAGAAGAAAAATACTGATGGATGGAATTGAAGCAATTGATGGACTTTCAATGCCTGAACCCGAGGGCGCATTCTACGGCTTTGTCGATATATCAGGGACTGGTATGGATTCAAACACATTTGCAACTCGTGCATTAAAGGAAGCAAAAGTGCAACTAATTCCTGGTGGGTTGATTGATGGTGGTGAAGGGTTTGTGCGAATATCATATGCTTGTGATGAAGAGGCATTGAATGAAGGTTTGAAGAGAATTGGTGATTGGCTTAATTCTAAATCAAAATAAGTTGTATTTATCAACTAAGTGGGTGATGTTTACCTAGTTACAAATATATACTCAATACCATTCGTAATGGATATGAGTAGAACGATTACATGGATGATAATTACTTTGTTTGTAGCACAATTTATGGTGGTTGGAATTGGCAATATTACAACTTTAGAGAATAATGATGAAGAAAGCACTCCTTCAGAAAATGTTGATTTAGATTATATTTCGACCGAATCTAGCGATACATCGGGGCGTGATGCTCCGCATATTGATTGTGAAGATTACAATGGATTAGGGGGCCCTGTTTGGGAAAACGATGATCCTTATGATACATCAGATATCGTCGAGTATCCACCAAATACAGGGAATTATTATATTCTCAGCGAACTAAATATCACTAATATGAACACAACGATGTCACCTGTTGATAATAATTCAGCAGACCTATGGTCAGGA
Source organism: Candidatus Thalassarchaeaceae archaeon (assembly GCA_034399495.1). Classification (GTDB taxonomy): domain Archaea; phylum Thermoplasmatota; class Poseidoniia; order Poseidoniales; family Thalassarchaeaceae; genus MGIIb-Q1. The sequence continues at coordinate 638 of DASCSU010000153.1, read as the reverse complement.
CCGTGTACATGCGCACAAATTGCTGTGGGTGGTGTCCCCACTTGGGAATTGAATACAATCTACAATCCTTGGCAAATCGTAGCTTGGAATTCAACTTATTGGGTTGCTCAAGATGCAGGTGCACCAGTAGATGAAGAGCCTGGAAACGAAAGCACATCGGGTACATCTGTTGATTTCTGGGGCCCATGTTCTGAGAGAACACCTTGCACGGAATTTGACGGCCATGGTGGTTCTGTTTGGGATAGTACAACCTCTTATTCGATTAATGATACAGTAGAGTGGCCAGCAAACTCTGGACTATTTTGGATGAGTATAACTAGTGGACCAACTGGTGAACCGGCTTCAAATGGTAAGTGGATTGGTCCTTGTTCATGTCTAGATATCTGGGCTGCTAGTAGTAGTTTAGTATGGGATTCAAACACTTCCTATGGTGCTGGAATGATGGTCGAATTCCCCGCTGGTTCACAAGACATATGGATGGCTATTGCACCTTCAACTACAATGGGTGTGGACCCAACATACGCTTGGGCTGATGGAAACGAATGGGAATTATGTTCTTCTGGAGAACCTGATGGCAGCCCATGTGCAGGATTGACTGTGGTTGGTGTTTGGGATTCAGCAATCGGAACTAATATCGC
>DASCSU010000152.1:0-2800 GCA_034399495.1 Candidatus Thalassarchaeaceae archaeon | reverse complement strand
TGCTCCTCCGGCCGAGTCAAACGATGTTCTAGTCGAGATCAGGGACCTTCTGAAGAGCATAGACTCCAGACTCGAGTAATCGGAAGGGGTACCCACTGATTCTGAGATTAATGTTCAACACCGATTCCAATTCCGGTCAGTGCCTCAAGCCCCAACTCAGTTATCGAAAGTGAGACCTTCAATCCCGAACGCTTTCTCTCAACCATCTCCCAATCGATTAGAGAACGGAGATGATAGGACAGGACTTGTGGTGAGACTCCAATTTCTTTTGCCAATTGAGTTCCTCTCGGACCTGATAAATCCATCAAGTCGGCCTGGTTCAGTTGCATCAGAATTGATCGTTTGATTGAGTTCTTGCTGAAATTGATATCCAGAAGGGGGCTCGAGAAGGAAGTTTCCATAGGTACTGAGTCAGCGAAGAATATCAACAATCTTCCGTCTCTTCGGGACCAAATTCGGCCTTCTTTTTCCAGTCGGTCAAGATGATATGTAGCTTGGTTATTGCCCAAATCTGAAAGTCGTGTTAGAGCTGAAAGATGAATGCCTGGGTTACTCTCAATATATCCGTATAGACGTCCTCTCTGGAACTCTCCGTCTTTGGTTTTGCGAACTATTCCGAACATCAAAAGCAGACTCAACCACATTTTCCTTGATACAGACCATCTGACTGGTTCAACGGTGTACACAGTTCCTGCGGCGATAATGGCAGCTGAGCCACCCACAGCAATCTGAATTGTGGCTGGTTTGATAACAATCTCTTGCTGAATCGGTTTATGCACTACTGGTAGAGGTATGAGCAGTAATTCACACCTACCGTCTCCATCTAGATCTAGAGGAATACTGCTGTTGTCTATAGGAGAGGTTTCGCAAAGAAGTTCATCCAAATCACTCCAACCATCTTCATCGGTATCCTTGTCTAGAGTATCGCAGATTCCATCTCCATCCAAATCATTGGGCACTGAGTCCACCAAGAGTGGGTCAGAACCACAGATTTGCTCGATATGGTCCCACCAACCATCGTTATCATCATCTGCATCAAGATGATCACAAAGCCCCGATGAATCGGTATCTTGTGGAACATCCTGCCAGTTTAGTGGGTCGGTTCCACATGACTCTTCGTGGTAATCTGTCCAACCATCACCATCACTATCTCCATCTTCTGCTGAGACATTGAAACTCGACACGCTCAGCAATAATGCCAAGGCGAGCAGAAGTGGGGATAGGCGGCTCATGTTACCTTCTCACGTGTTATTGTTCAAAGGTTATTAGCACAGGTGTTTCCAACTGTAGATGCATGTGTTCCATCTGGGCAGATTGCATTGGTCCATGTTACACCTGAAATATCCGCAGGTCCGTATGACGGGTTTAGGTAGGCAAGCCTTGCACCAGTTAGATCAGCACCAGTTAGATCAGCACCCCTTAGATCTACATCATACATCCATGCATTTGTTAGATCAGCACCTGAAAGGTTGACACCTATCCAATTACTGCCACCGTACATAACAGCGCCCGATAGGTTGGCGCCGGACAAATCACTCCATCTGAATTCTGTGTAGGCTAATTGACTACCAACGAATAATGCATCGCTGAAATCACTTTGTCTCCATATTCCTTGGTACATTTGGGCACCGGAAAAATCAGTACGATGGAATGTAGAAAAGATACCGTCTGCACCTACTAGTTGAGCGTTAACGAAGCTAGCGTCGGAAAAGTTGGAATAAGTCAAACTAGCATTATCCATCAATGCGAAATCAAAAATTGGTGGGTCCATTTGTACCCCCAAACCATTATTGAAATTGAACAGTTGTGCGCCTCGGAAATCTAGGTAAGAGAAGTCATTAATCGCTCTAGTTTTATTCAATCTGTTCTCAAGGTCAGAAATCGATGCTTGCAGATTTGATTGAAGCGATTGTAACGATTGTTGCAATGAGGTGATTTGAGAACTGTAGTCTCCATCAGTTGTGCTCTCGTTTTCCAATTCAACAACAATTAGTGAAATCTCATTGATCGAGTCTTGGCTAGTCTGCAGGTTATTCTGTAGAGTATTCAATGAGGCCAGTAGATTATCGAAAGATGCCGCATTTGTTGCATTAATTTCATCCAGAGACTGGCTATTTGCAATAGCCGCTGCTTCTAATGCATCCATGTAACTAGATTCCAATTCATCTATTGATTCCTGGTAAGCAATCAAGGATTCTTGGTAATCTGCGTCAAGGGTCTGAATCGCCTGCATATTTGCGGATTCTATCTGCGAAATAGAGGCTAACAAATCTGAGTTTGTTTGTTCCTGTTCCGCTAGGGCAATTGTCAATTCCTGTTGTGAGGCTTCTAACTCGGCGATTCTAGAGTCGTGATCGAAGGTCTGGGAATCACCCGAAGTACATCCAGCTAGGCTGGAAGCGATTAGAAGCAAGGCTAGTGCTGTTACTTTGGTCTGCATAGGTCTCCGATTGAGGTGTCAGACATAAGCAGATTGGGAGGTTTTCTTGATACAGAAATACTACTGAATCCAAATAGCAATCGATACAATACGGGAAGTAGAAAGTGAACCATTCGCTGGACGATGAGAAGGCCCACTGATAACCCACGGATTCAATCCAAGTGAAAGGCTACCCCTTCCGATTACCCCTGATCGCATGGGTACCCATGCGATTACCCCTAATCGGAAGGGGGCCCTATGATTTTGGCTCAAATCCGTGACTAACTAGGAGACTCCTTATTGAATCCACATTTCTATCCCACGTGTAATGTACTGGAATCAATGTTATTTCATTCTCTGAAGCAATTTTCTTCTTCAGTG
>DASCSU010000151.1:0-2838 GCA_034399495.1 Candidatus Thalassarchaeaceae archaeon | reverse complement strand
AGCTAGGAGGGGCGCTTTAGCTCATGGAGGTAGAGATTTACATATTAGATTACAGAGCCCATTAAATGGCTCTCTTGAAGTTAGAATCAAATATAATTGGAGTCGTTCAGAATCACCAGTTGAGATGTTAGATCTTTATGACAGGCCAGATGATGGTGGCGGCGTATTAATTGCAGAATGGACTCCAAGTCAAGACCATGGTTGGGCTGCTTACCTCATCTATTTGCAAGAAGGTAATTGGTCATCATTACCATCGTCAGCAGACCTTGCTACCCGTTCTCCAGACATTAGAATCCCTGTTTGGTCAGTGACTTTGGCTGAAATTACTACTGTCAATGGGGTCCCAATTATAGATGGCCGTGATATATATGGTGTCGCCCTCATTGAATATGATGATGGGACATTAGGAGAACCTTCGTCAATAATAGGTCCGGCGTCATCTAGCGATGAAATACCCGAACCACCAGAATGGGCTAATGGTGGCCCGGCTGAAGGTGGGGAAGACGGTGACCTTTACGTTGAATGGAGAAAGTGTACTGCCATTGATCATGCTGGTACAAGGGCATGGGTTGCTGAACAGGAAATCAGCGATGCCCTTGGATTAACGAGCCAAGGCCCAGACATCAATGCTCAATCTAATAGCACAGTGTTCCAACTTGAGAAGGGGCGACCTTATTGGGTAGCACTAACTTGTGTTGATGCTGCAGGACAACACGATCCTGCTAATGCTACAGTCATTGGTCCAATAGTGCCCACGGGTGGTGTAAATGATGGAATACCTCCAGCACCAATAGAGAACATTTCAGCATATGATACGCCAAATGACGGTGGTGGTAGAATTACAGTTGAATGGACTCCGAATAATGAAGATGATTGTGCATGGCACACTATTTTGGTACGCCCCTCTCTTGATGAACTTGTAGCCCCAACCAGCGCGCTAGACTTTGCTAATGCAACGATTGTCCCAGATTGTTCTACTAATTCAACAATTATTTCTGATTGGGGTGGAATGCCATTAGTTGATAATACACTTTACTGGATTACAGTTGTGGCTTTCGATGCTTGGGGTAATGGTGATTTAGGTAATGTAACTGTTGTACAAGTTGCTCCTGAGAAGAACCAGCATGGTACTGATCCACCCCCAAGAGTAGAAAATCTCTCAGCATGGGACCATCCAAATGACATGGGCAATGCTGTGGATGTGTCTTGGAGAGCTTCATCTGTTGATGATTTTGGGTATTATGTTGTTTGGGCAAGTAACCAACCGGTTGATGATTTAGCATTACTATGGTCACAATGTCAAGATGATGTAGAAGCATGTGGGGCTGTTAAAATTAGTATCCAACATCCTATTGATTCAGAGGGTGGTTTGATTGATTTCACCCTAACTAAGGCATTATACAGTAACGAGAGTGTAGAGAATGCTCAACCAGATACAATCCGCCCAAATATTCCTCTGTCAGTAGCAGTTACTATACATGACTTGTATGATTCTGCTTTCCTAACAAATTTACCAACAGTAGTTGTAATTCCAATTGACAATAGAGATGATATCATAGCCCCTGAACGTTTACCTGCTCCAATTGTTTATGACGTGCCAGGTGATAATGGGACAGCAGTATATGTTGAGTTCGAGCCTAGTGATGCTAGTGATATAGGTCACTACGAAGTTTATGCTGATGTCATAGCTTTCACCAGCACAGGACACCGTCAACCAGTTATGATAATCGATCGAAATTTCGATTTACCAATAATTCTAGAGAATATAGATGGCGGAGTTGGTGTGATGTCAGGTATACCCATTCATGTCACAATCGTGCCAGTTGATTCATCTGGTAACGCACATCGTGATTTACTGAACGTAGCCTCTGGAAAGGCTATTGATAATTCAGGCGATGACCCGGGTGGGAATTTACCCGATGTTGATTTCTCTGTAAAGTGGAGTGAAGATGGAACATCAATTGAAGTTGATTGGGTAGATATGGCTAGGATAGATATCCGAAGTTATCGTATTTATGTCAGTAAACAACGCTTTGAGAATACTGATGAAGCTACTCTTGCAAAAGATGGCATCATTGGCACATTTTGGTCTTTAGAACAATATAACGAGACATCGTCTTATGATAATTCGACACAATGGTTTGTAGCAGTCTCAGCCTATGATGGCAATGTTTGGAAGCATCTTGTGCAGGCTAAAGAAGTGAAGCCATACAAAGCACCTTCAGATACTGATGGAACAGATGACAGCGACGGTGAAGCAAGTGCCGGATTGTTTGATTTAATTGACATCAATACGTTATTGACAATTATTCTTTCAATGGCAATTTTCACTGTCCTAATGCTTGCCGTCCGGGCGCGCCGCAGGAGAGGAGATAATGAGGCATGGCAACTTGCTAATGCGGCATGGGGATTACCTCAACGTGAAGAGAACTGGAGTGAAAGTGAACCTACTCAAGATGCTGATTTGGCAGGCACCTTAATGCCGGCGGCATCTCAAATCAAAGCTGAAGAAAGTAGACCTACTCAAAAATCAACTTCTGATTACAGTGGATTTGCCGCTGCTGAGCCACCAACTGATGCAAGTAGGCGATTAGCAGAATTATCTCATGATCTCTTTGATGATGCACCTCCAAGTCGTCCATCAAGCGGAGATTCTGAACTTGATTCATTGATTGATGACCTCTTGTGAGATATTTTACTGTACATTTGTATAGGTGGGATTGATTGCTAAGGACCTAGTCTGGGATACTCGGTGGCATCATGGTTAAGCAAGCAAGAAAATCAGTTTTCACCACTATGAGATGGGATGGCAAGTATTCAGTATCTCATTATTCAAAA
>DASCSU010000150.1:0-2839 GCA_034399495.1 Candidatus Thalassarchaeaceae archaeon | reverse complement strand
GAAATCTTGGAAATAATTTTCTAATAATAATTGGCAATATTGACTGATGGATAATTCTTGTTCATTAGCACCTACGACTAATCTTTCGATTAGAATGTTGGGGAGGGTGATGGTCGAACTCACGTGTGGTGGTCATGGGGCCGATTATTAATAATTGCTAAAAAATACAAACATTTCGAAAACGGGAGTATTAATTGAAATAAACGATTAATGATGTGAAACATAGTTCAATAATTGTGCCGATCTGATGCCTAAATCGGATGATTGATTTTCTTTGTATAAATTATGTTTATCGAGATTTGAAAATATTGTGATTATTTCAATTAATACTGAATTAATTAGATTATAGTTAAATTAATATGTTTATCTATATTTATTCAATGGCCCCCGAGGGGAATTGTATAACCTGTATCTTTGAAGGCATCACCCCCTATTTCAGCAATACCACCATGCCGCCGGCACCCCAATAGAAGCCCACCCCCTGCCGAGGGATTTGAGAGTTATATTCCACAATCTAGCCAATCATAGGATCGCCTTCATCGACCTCGAAATCAGCATCTGGTGGTGGGAGTAAATTCTTTGACATCTCAAACATTTGCCGGACGTTATCCTCTATTCTCCTAGCATCAACTAGCAACTCATCTAGCGGTATGTCGATGTCAACCAAATCACTCAGAGCTTCAGTAGCAATCGCTGCCGCACGCGCATCAGGATACATAGGATTACATTCGGCTAGTAATGCTGTGACATCATACCCCCGCCTGTCGCCTTCAGCAAGCAACCAACCACATATTCCAGCAACAACACCCTGCTTAACGGGTTCGATTTCGATTTTTCTCAACCTATCTCGGCCATGAGCCGTCGAAGATACTCCAAACAATTCCCCAACCTCTTTGTCACCCAGTTCCCCTGTGACAATTCCATCAATAATAAAAAGACGATCGAAACCACCCTCCTTAAACCAATCAAGTACTGTCTCTGCAAACTGCACATCCGTATGCCCAGGATATTGTAAATCAGAGGTGAAAATACCTATCCCGTCACCTTGGTAAACTCTTACAGGGTGTTGTGGCACCTCATTCTGGATTAGCGCAACTGGTGGTAAATTATAGTCAATAACAGTACCTAATTGCTGCAAACCAAGAGCCTTTACTACATGACTAGTTGCTATACTTCCAACCATACCGACATTTGAGAATCCACAAACTGCTACGCCACCTGTTGATGAGGGGTCTGCATCCTTATGCAGCACTAACGGAAAGCCGTGAGTATCATTATTTTCACCCATAGCATACACCTTCAGTTCTTGCTCCTTCAAAACACCAACGATTATTCAATGAATTCTGACCAATCATCTTCATCGGGGTATCGGTACCACCAAACACCTAATTCATCTTCCCACCATTCTACACCTTCATCATCTACATGATAGCCTTCTGAATCAGTATAATCATCTTCAGCATAGCCATCATCATATTCATCATCATATTCTTCGTACTCTTCTTCCTCTTGCCATTCAGATTGTATTGATGTTACTGGCTTTGGTTTTTCTCTTGTTGGAGGCCTTGTAGTTTGAGGGGGTTCTTCGTAACCTTCCCCGTATTCATCGTAATCATAATCATCGTATTCATCAAGATAATCGTCATCTTCTTCATCATATTTACCTTCAGAAGTAAGTGTCCGCACAACAAACACACCTGCTGCAAGCAAGGCAACTAGGATTATTCCAATCCCTGCTAATGCTGTTGTTGACATCCCGGGACTTCCTTGATTCTGCTGTGATGGAGGGGGTTGATATTGGCCACCATTGCCTCCCTCAGCCACTTGCTTAGCCAAGACGGTGAAACTCACTGTTTCATATGAAGAAGTGGAATTATATCCTGCTGCAGTCAAGAAAATATCTACCTCAAATACGTAATCACCTGCTGCTTTTCCATCAAGAGCCTTAATTGACAATTGTAAATTCTTAGTATTATTAGAGAAAATTGTTGCGGTAGTGGGCAATACTACCATCTCCAATCCATTTAGTGGCGCCACCACCAACTCAGCATGAACCAATACATCATTTGTATTCTCTACAGTACATGACTTACCAACAGATGATCCATTCTCAGTTACTTCCCAAACCCCATCTTCACATGTCCAAAGCAAATCTTTCAGATCTAAATCGGGGCCTGGTGTTGTAGTATTGTCTTCTGGTTCCTCTGGAGTAGGTGGTGGAAGAAGTATTACCCTTACAGTTGTTGAATTAAGTGAAAGCCAAGGTGGAGGGATTGGAATTGATACATCGAGCTCACCACCAATCAAGTAGCCAATAGGGACAGAAACCTCACCGTTGCTATCAATTTGTAAATTACCTGATTCACTTACAGCCTGATTTGATTCATTACCAATATTATAATCTATGAATAAACCGGTTAGAAGGGATTGTTCGACGGCGTGCTCTGCTTGAAGAATTATTGTGACTACGCCTATACCATTTTCATCCAATTGTACACTAGTAAAGTTTGTTGAAAGCGTTGCTTCAGTTATTGCTGTGAACTGCTGATTTGATTCTGAAGCGCCTAGTGTTTGATTATCTAAGCCCCAAGTACTCTCAGCAAATGTTGCTGTGGCATTTATTTGCCCCCTTAGAGGTGAATGTTCCGATTCAAAATCAAGCCAATCAGCCCAAGAGTGATTGAACTCGCCGTTTGAATCTGAAACACCAGTGATTTGAACCGAGGGTAATGATGCATCAGACTCAATCAATATAGAATAATCCGCTAAACCAACTGGCTCACCCATACTAGTAATTGTACCATTAATGAATAATGGAGAACCTGCAGTAGCAACAACT
>DASCSU010000149.1:0-2844 GCA_034399495.1 Candidatus Thalassarchaeaceae archaeon | reverse complement strand
CCCATGTCAAGAATATCTGGCTACCTCACGGCGTGTAATAATCACGAATTGCGCGACTCAAAATCATGCATGAATGCCACTAGTGCTTCAACGCTTTCAAGAGGGCAGCCGTTGTACATACTAGCCCTAATGCCTCCTACTGAACGGTGACCCTTCAGACCACCCAAGCCAGCCGCTTCAGCCTCAGTCAAGAACACAGGCTCTAATGACTCATCAGCCAAACGCCAAGTCACATTCATCACTGAACGGGAATCCTTGTCGGCATGTGGAACCCAGAAATCAGATCTACCTAATTCCTCATAAATCAAATCGGCCTTCTGTTGATTTCTAGCAATTGAGCCTTCAAGACCGCCATTTTCCTCAAGCCAGTTAAACACCCTATCAAGCACGAAAATACCGAAAGTATTGGGTGTATTGAAGAGAGAACCTTTGGAGGCATGGACAGAATAATCTAGCATTGTTGGAATCCCATCACCTACTTTGGATAGAGCCCACGGAGAGAGAATTACTACCGTAACCCCACTTGGGCCGAGGTTTTTTTGTGCCCCTGCATAAACTAAATCATGGGCTGAAATATCAATAGGGACACCGGCAATATCTGAACTAGCATCGAGAATCAGAGGTTTACCATCACTATCGGGAAGATGGTGATACTGCGTGCCGTAAAGTGTATTATTTGAGGTATAATGAACATAAACAGCATCTTGGCGAATCGAATATTCTCCATTTTTTGGAACTCTCTTAAATCCGCCTTCAGATGGATCCCAAGCAGATTTTGCATCACCAACACGTTGAGCTTCTTTCAACGCCTTTTCAGACCAACCACCAGTCGTAAGATAGTCTGCATTTTCCCCCGGTGCGAGCAAATTGAGGGCTGTCATGTAGAACTGTAGCGAAGCTCCCCCTTGAAGAAAAAGCACCGTGTATTCCTCTGGCACCCCTAACACGCGACGAAGTCCAGCCATTGCCGAATCTACTACATTTTGGAATACTTGGCTACGGTGTGAAATCTCAAGTAAACCGAATCCACTGCCATTCAGATTTGGCAGAGCAGCACGGCACTCTTCGACCACAGAAAGGGGAAGAACAGCGGGTCCCGCACCAAAATTGTGGATGCGGGATGCTCCGGCCATCAACACTAGGGTAATGAAACAGGTTTTTGATTGAATCGGAAATAATAGCACATAGTTAAAAGCCCAGTCTAGTTGGACATTACATGGAAGAAACAAGTGTTGAAACCTCTGACAAAGACTGGATGGTGACTCTGCTACTATCAATCCTATTGGGTGGCTTAGGAGTAGATCGATTTTATACAGGCCACATAGGCCTAGGAGTGCTAAAACTCCTAACTGCTGGCGGATGCGGAATTTGGTGGTTAATTGACCTAATCAAGATTATCACCGGTAGTTTCGTTGATGGTGACGGTAAAGTTATCGCAAAGGCTTGAATAATTATTTATTCAATGATATCCACCTTTGGCATTACATGCCAACTAAGCGGCGTATTGAAGTCCTTTAGGCCGTGCCCAAAACGGGGTAAAACATGGTTAGTGTCGGACTCGTGATGTTGCAAGGTGCACGTCATGCTCACATTAGCGCATTAGAGAAGGCCGCTGATAATCTAGAAATTGGACTCGAAATCATCGAGTTACGAACTCCAGAAGAGATTACGGACAACAACCTTGACGCCATTGTTTTCCCAGGAGGAGAATCCACCACAATGCGGCTTACCGGTGGAGTGGAGGGTAACGGCCTTCTTCCCGCCCTCTTCTCTTGGTTACGCGCTAATCCCGACACACCAGTACTTGCCACTTGTGCAGGTGCCATATTGATGGTAGATCCACAAGATGGCAACTCACCTCTAGTAAATGGTGTCATCAATAGAAATGGATATGGCCGCCAAGCAGATTCATTTCAAGCAGAATTGAAAACTCCCGAATTAGGAGGCACATTTCCTGGAGTATTCATTCGAGCCCCACGATTCAAATCTGTTGAAGGTGATGCTGTTGCAGTTGCTTACAACCAAGATGAAGTAGTTGCCATTAGAGAAGGTTGCTGGATTGCCGCTACTTTCCACCCCGAACTTACAGAGGATATCAGATTCCACACTTGGTTACTCACTGAAGCGGATGGTGGTTCACAGTGAAATTAGAAGTGCGTCAGCCGAGTATTCCTCAACCAGTTGAACCACCTACCCGTGATGAGGCTGAAGGCTGTATTCAATGCCAACTAGGGAGCAAAATGGTGCTATTTATCACTGGAGAATGCCATTGGCAATGTGATTACTGCCCACTATCTGAAAATCGACGAGAAATTGACCATATGTACGCTAATGAGAGGCGCTGTGAAATCGGTGATTGGGGCGCTGTCCTCGAAGAAGGTCTCGCTATGAACGCCACTGGGACTGGGATTACAGGAGGAGACCCGCTAATGGTTAGAGAGCGTGTAGAAGAAGCGTGCCGAGTACTGAAAGAAAACTTTGGAGATAGCCACCATATTCACCTTTATACAAGCATTCATTTCCCACCAAAGCACGCTGAATCATTGGCTATTGCTGGTCTTGATGAAATCAGATTCCACCTTCTAGACCTCAATTGGGATAGATACTCCCCCACCATAGATGCTTGTGCCAAAGCAGGCATGAATGTTGGAATTGAAATTCCATGCGAGCCTGATAAAGAAGAGCAATTGTTGGAACTTCTAGAAGAAATGCGTGGTTCTCCTATCGAGTTTGTTAACCTCAATGAATTGGAAATTACAGTAGGGAACCATGACAATATGGAACTTCGTGGATTCAACCTGACAAATGAAATGACTGCCGGGGTTGATGGATCCGCTGAACTAG
>DASCSU010000148.1:0-2872 GCA_034399495.1 Candidatus Thalassarchaeaceae archaeon | reverse complement strand
CCTGGTGTAATAAGAGCAACGCCAGAGTTTAATTTATGAATCTAATTTTTTATAATTATTTTGGCGGTCTAGTAACCACTAAAAGTATAGTGAGTAATCAAATTATGATTACCAGAAAGGCTGCTAGTGATATGGTTGAAAGCGCTATTGAAGCGTTTACTTATGCTCTAGATTTGGATAATACTGATGCACCTTCATGGTACAACCTAGGTGCCCTTCACAAGAGAAATGGGCATGAAGAAAGTGCCGTAGCATGTTATGATGCCGCTTTAGGTCTACGCCCTGAATATTCTAAGGCAGCAGCGGCTTTGGCAGAAATTCACACTGCCAATGGACACCTAACAGCAGCAATAGATGCTTGGAGGGCCCTCTTAGCGCACCAACCTAATCATGCAGGGGGAACTAACTTCGCTGAAATCCTAGTAGCAATCGGAGAGGGTGAAGGTGAAGTTCTTGAGATGGCTACTGAGATACCCACTACAATCCCCGAGGGCCCTGAATTGGCAAGTGAAGCACTCAAATACATCCCCGACGATGATGCCCCCTCTAACATCACCCTTAGAGCAAGGGCGCTAACACTAACTGGATCTTATCCTGAAGCAATTAAGGAATGGAGGGCACTCATTGAAACAGATCGTGACAACTCCGATTTATGGGAAGGCATGATGAAAACCTTTGTTTCTGCTGGAGACCAAACCACGGCAGATAAATGTAGACAAAAAATAGCCTCATTATCAGGTGAACCTCAATCAATTACTGATGCTAATGCTGCTATTACTTCTCTTTCCCCTGAACCCGATGTTACAGTTGATGAACCCGCGCCTGCCGAGGTCATTGAGGCAACAGAGCCTCAACCTGAGCCTGAAAAGGAAGTTGTTGTAGAAGAATCATGGAGTAATGACCCATGGGGAGAAGATACTTGGGGAGGTGATGAGGAAACAAATGCTGATGAGGTCGAAGTAAGTGTTGAGGAAAGTGCACCTGCACCTGCAGAAATTATTGCTGCTGAAGCCACTCTTGACACTGTCCCTGAACCTGAACCTACTCCTATATCTGAACCATCTCCTGAAGTAGATTTGGCCAAAGTAGCACTTGATACTCAGGCACAAAGTGAATCCCGGCCTGCGATAATTGGAGAAGGAAAAATTGACAGTAGTTCAATTGCTAACCAAGATGTCCAATGGTACAACAAAGGTTTGTCCCTCCTAGCTGATGATAAATATCAGGAAGCACTATCCTGTTTTGATAGAGCACTACCTACTTTTGTCGATGATGACGAAATGGTTGTTAGGATTCTCAATGCTAGAGGTAATACATTTTACTACCTTAAGCAGTTTAGTGAATGCATAGAGGCTTACCACAAAGCCATGCAGGTCAACCCCGCAGGAGTCACTGGGGCTACTCTTTACAACATGGGGACTGCCTATGCTGAGGTGGAGAGATATGATGATGGCATCAAATGTTTCGAACAGGGTATGTCATCAAAGCGTGTAAACCCACTTACTGGGGAACAAGCAAAGATGGCTAAAGAGCAAATTCGCCGATGTAAAATACTCCAAAAAGAACAACAGAAGAAATTGAAGCGATTTGCAAAACTACAAAGTTGAGTTTTCAACTAACAAGGGATTATAGCAACTGCTTGAACTTTGTATTCTGGGCAGTGCGTATACCCATCTGCTGAAGCACTCAACACGGAATTGACCCCGACATCAGGGAAATGGAATGTAGTGAATAAGTTGCCCTTTCGTACATTATTTGTGATTTCAACTTTCATCTGAACTCGATTACGTGGACTGGATAACCAAACGCTATCCCCATCATTTATCCCCATGTTACCAGCATCCACTGGATGCATCTCCAATAGATCCGTGCCCCGGAATTCAGTAAGCCCGGTTCGCCGAGTTTGAGTTCCGGCGTTGTATTGGAAGAGGTTTCTTCCCGTGATCAGAATAAACGGGTATTCATCTGATGCTTGTTCATTGGGTTCTGCATAATCAGGAGCAGCAAAATTCCCCAATCCACGAACAAATTTGTCGACGTGCATTACGCTTGTACCAGGGTGTTCTGAAGTCGGCTTTGGCCATTGTACCGAAACTGAATTTTCCATATTCGAATAATTGATGCCTCTGAAATTCGGTGTCAGACTAGCCAATTCATCCCAAACTTCCGACACGTCTTCGGAATATACGATTGGATGGCCTAGGGCAGCGGCCAATTCTGAGACAATTACCCAATCTTGTTTGGCTTGCCCTGGTGGGTCAAGCGCCTTCCTGATTCGCTGAATTCGCCTCTCGCCATTCGTGTATGTTCCATCTGATTCTAGGAAAGATGCAGCAGGGAGGATTACATGCGCAAGTTTTGCGGTTTCACACATGAAAATATCCTGAACAATGAGTAAATCAAGACCACTGAGAGCCTTCTTTACAGCTAAATTATCGGGGTCAGTGTGCGCAATATCAGAACCTACTAGGTACAGTGAACGAACATTTCCGGTCTCAACCTGCTGAAGCATTTCAGGATAGGTTAACCCCGGTTCTGCCGGAGCTTCAACACCCCAAACCTTGGAAAATGCTGCACGGTTTTTCGGGTCCGACACCATTTGATAATTCGTGTAAACATTTGGCAACGCCCCCATATCGCAAGAGCCCTGAACATTGTTTTGTCCACGAAGAGGATTGATTCCAGTTCCTTTCCGTCCTACATTTCCAGTCAATAGTGCAAGGCTTGAGAGAGCCATTACCCCTTCTGAACCATGGCTGTGTTCAGTCATACCCAAGCCATGTACTGACATCGCTGAGGGTACAGATGCATAGTAAATCGCTGCAGCCTCCAATGTTGCAACGGGAACTGTTGTGATTTCAGAACATACTTC
>DASCSU010000147.1:0-2875 GCA_034399495.1 Candidatus Thalassarchaeaceae archaeon | reverse complement strand
TGATATTAGTCTAGAGTGGGCAAAAGAACGACCCCTTGCGCCCACCATGAAACTGTGAGCCAAAACCATCGTTTAAGGGAGTGACGCTTAGATGATAAGAATGTAAAGGAATACAGAGGATTTGATTTATTTCGTTTCCCATTGAATATCATCGTCCATTACTGGCACATCAACTTGCTCGTAGCCACTCATCTCATCATCTACCGACCTAGCATCCACAAAGTGTTGGTCGGCAGTATTCGGGTCAATTTCATCTCCTTTATTCATCCCATAATGATCCACTAAAGGAGCATCGACCAATAAATCATCAGCCTCTGCTTGTTCAACATGAAAATCTACTGGCACATCAGAAATTTCCTCATTCGGTTTCTGCAATGTTTCATCATCTAATTCTGAAAGAACATTACTGATTGTTTCATCCTTATCTTTAGCATAATCTTCTGCGAGTTGATTTGATAATTCTTCTTCTTGCTCTTCAAAAGTCTTCTCTCTTTCTTCTGCCGCGCTCGAGCGGGCAAAGAGTCTTCTGAACCAACTCATATTTGTCAGATGGTGCCATCAGCAATATGTTTCACCCATCGATGTATCATATTGCACAAGTTCAAACAGGGGACTGCCGCCCGCACAAACAATGGCACATGACCCTCTTGCTGGATGTCGCGTTGTTGGATTCGATTTAGAAACCACTGGGCTTGGAATAAGTAGTGATCGAATAATTCAATTTGCTGTAGTGGGGAGTGACTTCGATGGTTCAGCAATTCACTTTGAAGAATTAGTAAATCCCCAACGCCTAATCCCTGCCGACTCTAGTAGAGTCCATGGCATTCATGATTCTGATGTCAAAAACATGGAAGTTTTTGGACATCACATAAGCCAATTAGATGAGTTATTTACCGATGCCGTCATTGTTGGGCACAATGTGAAAGCATTTGATTGGCCTTTCATTAGTAATGAATATCTAAGATTTGGGAAAAAAATGCCTAAGCCAAAGGCGATAATTGATACATTACTCGTGGCAAGAAAATTGAATTTACCTAGACCCCATGGTCTTGGATATCTTTGTGAAAAGTATGGTGTGGAATTAGAAAATGCTCACGATGCTGGCGCTGATGCTGCAGCTACACTCCTGCTACTATGGAAAATAATGGAGGCTGAGCCAAAGCCATTCCGTAGGCCACTTGAAGATATACAAACTTGGTTGGCTGGAGGAGATAATTCAAACTCTGGAAACTTAGGTCGTGGTTATGATGACTTAGAACCATTCGATACCGAGGGAAAAATACGGATTTCTGACGATGACCTAGTGATAGTCTTTGGTCGACACCGTGGAGTTACTCTGCAACAACTAACAAAAATTGATGCTAGTTATCTAAACTGGTTACTTTCACCAAATGGTCCTTTTCAAGAAGAAGACCGAGAAAGAATCCGTAGTCACCTAGAGACTTGAAACTAAAAATCACGGGTTGATCGAAGCAAAGGTGACCAAGGAAGGACGTCACACCAATCACCCATTTTCCATGTTTTACTACCCACATTAACACTACCAAAGAAGAAGAAATCATTTTCATAATCTGGAGCAAGATCGTTTAATTTCTGCATGTTTTCAAGTGCATATCCTGCAAAAACCACACCATGCCTTTGACCGGTTGGGCCCATTTTACCATTGTCATCTTCAGGACCCATTATCTCAATAAGACCCACCGAACAATCATCATCGAGATTGATTATTTTTACCACGTAATCTCGAAAAATCCCATGTGATTCCATCTCCCCACGCGCTTTAGCCACGGGCCATGATGGGCACCACGCTTTCCATTCACAAAAGCCGCATGCCTCTTTACTAGGGGTTGCATCAAATGGTTCAGGAGTCAATTGGCTTGCTTCCCATGCAACCATTGCATCGTCAATTACATTAGGACCATCAGAAACATAAACTGATGAATTCTTGGAATACCAACCTTCAGCAGTTATTTTGGGGTGGTTGGGATTATTCGCAATTAGTAAGTCTCGATAAAGTCTAAGTTGACGACTCACCGTATCATATACTTCTCCATCTGGAGGCTTACCAGTCTTGAGATCTGCTACGATCCAACCAACTGTATTTCCTTCATCGTCACGATCAGCAATCAGTAAATCGAGTCTACCCATCAAGCGACCACATGATGAACGCAGTGTCCCTTCAGCGGCTAGTATCATCTCTTGAATATCCTTCCACTGAGCAACAGTAACTGAAGAAAGCGAAACCTGTTTGTAACCTGCTTTCATGAAGAGTATGTTCATTGCTCCAATGAGTTGTTTTTGTGCACCCTCAAATTCTTCTTCCTTCCATTTAGGATGGCGTGGAGTATTGAAGAACTTCTCTCTTTCATCCTCCCATTGTCTGGTTAAGATTGCTTTAGCGGTGCTCTGAAGCCAACCAGATTCTTCATCGTCTCTCCCTTCAAGATCAAGGTTACACAAATCCTCAACTGAATCGTGAACTGCTGTTCCTAGAGATGCCGCCATTCCTGCTTTACGAGGTAAACGTTGACGTGACAACCAAAATTTTCTAGGGCATGCCTCAAAATTATTCCAAGAAGATGGAGATAATGAATGCGTCCATTGACTGCCTGCCATAATCAATTCCCCTCTCGCCTAGTGGCCGCTTCTATCAACTGCAAAGAGACCCAACCATTAATGGCATCGGCTGTGACCGGTTATACATGGATGGGACTCCACTTGTCAAGTTCGATGAGAGTATCGATACTGAAGGTGCAATTGTTGTTTCCTGTTTCCCAACAGTAAGTATGGTTTCAAACATTGTCGCCCACTATCTTGTGGAGCACCTTGATTTGCAATTTGTAGGTGGGGTTCGTGATTCAAGACTGCCTGCTGT
>DASCSU010000146.1:0-2897 GCA_034399495.1 Candidatus Thalassarchaeaceae archaeon | reverse complement strand
CAAACACCGCAACCTGCTACTTCGACAAGTGCTTCATCTGGCAATAATTCCGAAGCATCTAGAGTCCATTCCCTCATCCTAGGTGGCGTGCCAATCTCAACTAGTTCCCAACCAGTAATATGAAATTGATTCTGTAACTTTTGCAATCAATCACCTCTCTCTTTGTAGGGTGACCTTTCGGGTTGCCATTCTGAGTTACGCTTCTCAAGGAAAGCAGTCAATCCCTCAATATAATCAGGGTGTTTTACCAAGTCTTCAAGAAATCCTTCTCCCATTATTCGGTTAGTAGTTCTATCAGATTGGATA
Organism: Candidatus Thalassarchaeaceae archaeon; assembly: GCA_034399495.1. Classification (GTDB taxonomy): domain Archaea; phylum Thermoplasmatota; class Poseidoniia; order Poseidoniales; family Thalassarchaeaceae; genus MGIIb-Q1. The sequence continues at coordinate 2,591 of DASCSU010000146.1, read as the reverse complement.
TCCAAAGATCTGAGTTTTCTTAATGCCACCTCAACTATTTGTGGAGGATTGGATAGTATTGAGGCTAGCATTTCTAAAGACTCATCCATCAATGAATCATATGTTGTACAACTATTCACAAGTCCAATTTTCTCTGCCTGTGAACCAGAGATAGGGGTGCCTGAAAGAATCATCTGTTTGGCTCTACGCATACCAACCATAGATGGTAGTTGCAACATGGCGAAAGGAGGATAACAACCTACTGTAATTTCAGGAATACCAATTTTACAATCATCGGTTGCAATAATCAAATCACAGGCTAGAGCAACCTCAGCTCCACCTCCAAGACAAATGCCATGAATAGCCGCTAGAGTAAGTAGAGGAGTCCTCTCTAGACATTCCAATAGTACTGTCATCCCCTCAATCATGGCGGGTGCTTGGTCCGGTAGATGCTCTTCTATCGAGGCCCCTGCACTGAATCCCTTATTCCCTGCTCCAGTGATTATTACGGCTCGGCAATCTAAATCCGCCTCAGCCTGTTCAAAGGCCAACAGTAATGCATCAATTACCTTAGAATCTACAATATTAACAGGTGGGTTATTGATTTCAATTACAAGAATTGAGTCCAATTTATGTGAAGTAATTGTACGGTTCACACTAACCCCCTCGTCTTGTGTAAGCCCTATGGGCTCTCTATCTGATGTCCGAACATATTCGGACTCATCATCGAATTCAGTATCAGTTACTTCTCTTGTCCATATAGTCCAAACCACATCGGAACGTGCATCAATACAAGCTTCACATACCTCTTCTTGGGTGATATTTTCTTCCTTTTCAAGCCGCACTTCTTTACCTAATGATTCGAATAGCAGACGCATCTCAGAAAGCCGTGGTTCTGAAGCAGTGAATTGCTTCAACCAACCATCTGAGGAAATTTCCTCCTCATCCAACCCCGTAGAGAGAGGTAGCCTCATTGTCAGCCTCCTCTTTTTACCAATCTTTGTCGTGCTAATGTTGCAGCACCTAGAGCTCCTGTATACTGAACTAAATCTCCTTCAGGGACGTTCACTCCATCCCCTAGGCCTTCAGTTAGTGCTTCAACCATTGTTGGGAATCTCATAATCCCTCCAATCAATGTATAATCTGGCTCCATCTTCACCCTTCTCATTAATTGAAGAGATCGCCCTACAAGAGAGTGCATGGCACCGTTCATAATATCAGATGGAGCCGAACCTATCGAAAGTTGATTGATAACTTCTGATTCAGCGAAAACAGCACAAACCCCTGAAATTTCAACAGGTACTGTAGAAGTGGCTGCAAGAGGTCCAATTTCTTCCGTGCTGAAATTCATGTAACGAGCCGTTTTTTCTAGAAAAGCACCAGTTCCTGCAGCACATTTGTCATTAAGTCTGAATGATTTTACCTTGATTCGCTCATCGAGCTTACTTGCTTTCATCGTTTGACCTCCAATATCGAGAACCGTTCGTGTTTCTGGAAAAAACCAGTTTGCACCTCGAACAGCGGATGTCAGAGCAGTGACTGTAACATCGCGGAATTCGACTTGATGACGACCATAACCTGTAGAAATCACATAATCAACATCCGATTCACTTGCTCCAATTTCCTTCAACGCCTCTTCAAAGGTTGATTGGGCAGCCTGCCCCAACTTGAATCCAGTCGATTTCATTGCTCTGCTGGCTATGTTATCTTCTTCGTCAAGTAGAACTGCTTTCGTGTAGGTTGAACCTACATCGATACCTGCAACTAGACTCAAGCGACCACCTCTGGAGGAGAGAGAGCTCTGTCCATAGCGAATAATGCAGCACCTAAGGCTCCCATGTAATGTGAGTCCTCACTGACATTAATTTCAAGACCAAGATTTTCATTGAGAACATGTATCATTCCTAAATTCTTAGCCACCCCTCCTGTGAATGTGACTTTGTCATTAATCCCAACTCTTCTAAGCAGACCAATAGATCTCGAACTAATTGATTGATGAACCCCCATGAGGATATCCTCAATCTTCTTCCCTTTGCCGAGCCAAGAGAGAATTTCTGATTCGGCGAAGACAGTACAAGTGGTGCTTATTCTGACCGGACGTGTTGCTCGAAGAGCGGTTGGCCCTAATTCACTCAGTGGAATGTCAAGTGCACTAGAGGCAGCACCAAGAAAGCGTCCAGTTCCTGCTGCACATTTGTCATTCATACAGAAATCGACGATTTCTCCAGTGTCGCTTACGGCAATTGCTTTTGTGTCCTGACCGCCCATATCTAATACCGTTCTAGTGTCAGGAAACATGTGTACGGCGCCACGACCATGGCAGGAAATCTCAGTCACTTGGTCATCACCGAATGATACTTTGTAGCGTCCATATCCGGTTCCAATAACATAAGAAATGTCATCAGCATTTAGAGTAGAATCGTCTAGAGCAATTTGAAAGGCATTTTCCGCCGCCAGCACAACATCTGCACCCGTATCAATAAGTGAACGACCTATGATACCTCGTTGTTCGTCAATGATGACTGCCTTTGTCTGTGTTGAGCCGACATCAACCCCTGCAGTGTGAATCATTGTGCAGCCTCCTGTAGACGTGCAGCCTTCCTCATCTCTAT
>DASCSU010000145.1:0-2920 GCA_034399495.1 Candidatus Thalassarchaeaceae archaeon | reverse complement strand
GATGATTACTCTATGATGGAATTTTGGTCTAATGCCGCATCGGGTAGTGAGGCTAGATTATTCACAGAAGGTGCCCTTTGGACAGATCCTGAAACTTTGCAGTGGTACCCGAACGCTTTGCCTGATGATAGGTCAATGGAATTCAAAATCAATGTCATCAATGCTTTGGGTAGAGAGGACATCACTCAAGTAAGCGTCCAGTTACGTGCACCTGATGGAAGTTACCCTGTCGACCACACATTTGCTAATGCTGAGTTGAGCACCGACGATGGTGGCCTTGTTGGAAGTTTTATCTGGTCTTATCCTGCTGGTATCCAGTCAGGTGTTTACACACTCACCCTCTCAGTTTTAGATGTACAAGGGCCAAATCCGTTTGTCTTTGAACACGACGATGTCGTGGTTGAAAAGTATGGCGTGGATGTACGCAACGCTATGGATAGAAACACGGAATACATTGCTCCTGACCAAACTACTCCAATCAGCATGGTATTGCGGCATACCGGTGATGACGGCTCATCCATAGATGTCGAGTTGGCAGTCCAAACTAGTCTAGATTCTAGTTGGCTTGCACAATTTGATCGCCCCGAAGGATACACTATTTCTGATGGAGGAAATGAGTTGACTGCAATTCTAACATTACAGGCGCCCTCAGAGTTAGATAACGCTCCCCCTCGCCTTGATATCTCTGTTAGGGCTTACAACACAAGTGGGGCCGAGGTTCACTACACTACAATCCAAATCGAACTTGAGAAATTAGGAGTCTATTCTCCACCCATGCTTTCACTTTGGGATAGTGAACAGGAAAATCAGATTTACAATTCATCAAGACCTGAATCATTCGATGTTAATGTACCGCAATTTGTTGATGACTTAGGCCCACCTACTCCGTTTTACGTTGATTTGTTCAATACAGGTTTTGATTCGGATTCATTTAGGTTCGAAGTCACTGAAAAACCAAGAGGTACTGTCTATTACTTTGTTGACAACCAAACGGGCCAAATGATTAATCAAGATACAGAAGATGGTTTGTGGCACACGCCAACAATGCCTCGTCACACAACTTACACATTGGCTCTTTACATCAATCCCTCTTCAGAGCCAGATGATCCAGATTATGGTTTGATGGAATTAGAATTTTCTAGTGCAGGAAATACTACACTCTCAGCAATTGTCCAGTTCACCCCTCATCGCACAAATGGAATGCAAGCCGTAGTAGAGTTCGATTGTGATGGTGCTGAAAATGGACTTGGCCATATTGAATCTGAGAACTGTCTTAATGATGATAGTGATGAATACATTGACCTTAGATTGAGGATTAAGGCAACACAGACTTCAGGAGACCAATCTCTTGACAATTGGAGGATTGTCAATCCTGGCGATTATGACCGTAATGCTGAGGCAGAAGAGGGAAGATACACCCTTTGGGAATATATCATTACAGATTTGAATAATGACCCAATGCCACTATTTCAAACAACTTCTGGTGAATCTGTAGAGTTTTGGTTGGAAATACATCTTACAAGCCAAGTCTTGGCAGATAATCATACAATATATCTCAGAATAGAGGACGCTGATGATAATGACCCAGAATCACAGCGATTCTTTGATTTGCCAATTAGTATAGAGGTCGGGCAAGGTAATCCTGAACTGAAGATTGTTCAAGTATCAGCTAACCAACCAATGTTGCCTGGCGACACTACTGATTACACTATGAGATTGAAGAATGAAGGTAATACAGATATGCAAGTGGTTTTGAGTGCTGATTCACCTGACGGTTGGACCGCAATTGCTCAAAATCCTGATACTCAGTCATCCTTGGTTTTGGTCCCTGCATTTGATGAAATCACATTTACTCTACAAGTCACTTCAGCATCAAATTCTAGGCATGGCGACTTCCACACTATCACAGTTGTAGGGCAGCCTCAATCTTTCACTACAGGTTTCTCAGATGATTTCAATGCCGAAAGTGAGGTAGACATTCGAGTTGAGATAAATGAACCTGTTATGAGAATAACAAATGAACTAAGCAATATGAGAACTACTACAATGATGATGTTGGCAGGTTTTGTTATTCTGATTGTGGCCGCTATTGCAGGTCGCCGAAAACGTTCTGAATGGGATGAAGAAGAAGAGGATTACGAAGATGATTTTGATGAAGAGTTCGACCTGCCGGTGGCAGTAACTGACATCGAATCTTCCGAGCAGAAAGATGATGACGAGGAAGCAGAGGAAGAAGATCCCCTCGATGACATTGAACTCGTAGATTGATTGCCATCCTTTTTATTTGAGGGTGGCTAACAAACTAATTTTGGGTTTTATTGCCATTAAGAGGGTTCAAAAACAATCAGCCATCGGAGTGGATACAAGGCTTGAGTTGGAAGCGTTGATGTTAGTGGCGGATCTTTACAGACTTTAATAGTACCTCAACAAGACCTAGGCATCAAGTCTGACCCCTGGAGGGGTTGCTAATTGGCGCAAAAAGAGGAAGAAACGAGAGTATTAATTGTGATTGACGGGCCCAATGTGGGGATGAGTCATTCGGCTAGTAAATGGCCTGCATCTGCCAAAGGGATTGCTGCTTCAGTGTCATATTATGCTGATTTAGGATATGAAGTACATGCCTTTGTACCTAGGCATTTTCTCAATGACAAGGGTGGTAAACGTGGTGTTGATGATGCTTCAGTTCTCCGTAATTTAAGAGAAAAGGGGTTGGTTGCTTCAGTACCGTCACAAGATCATGATGACGATTATTGGTTACAGTTTGCATGGCAGAAAGATGCCTATGTGGTGACAAATGACCGTATGAAAGACCATGTCGAAAAATACCCAGGGGATGACTCTGAAGCATTTTACAAATGGCGTGATGAAAGGGTGATTTCGTACACTTTTGTTGGAGATGATTACTTTCCCAATCCAACTT
>DASCSU010000144.1:0-3048 GCA_034399495.1 Candidatus Thalassarchaeaceae archaeon | reverse complement strand
ATTTTCCTACATCAAACATTCAAGTCGCTGACTCTTCTGTTTGTTTTATCTGGCTTAGGTTTGATTCTATCATCTGGGCTAGGCAAGAGTGGTGGGGTTAATTCTGTGAATCTTGGTATTGGCTTTGCTATTCTATTGATTCCATTATCCGATTGGATTGTTGCTAAAATACGTCATGAGTCTAGACAAGGACTTTGGGATTCGATGTTCTTTGCATACATGGTTAGCCATTCACGTTCAACTGATGATGATGCTTCAGGATTCTTCGGTAGATTAGAATCATCTGGTGATTGGCTCAAAGATAAGGGCTGGCTAGGAAAAGAAGAAGAAAATGAAGACTAATCAATCAAGTCTTATTCTAAACTACTCTTCACTATCGCCATTATCGATGCGTTGTTTTGCGAATTCTCGCATGTCTTCCGCAACCATCCCTTCATCAATACCTTCTTGGTCAGATTCATCAACAATTTCACGTCCAAGCAGAGTCTCTATAATATCCTCAATTGTAATGATTCCAGTGGTACCCCCAAATTCATCCTTGACTATCAGTAATTGCTCCTTGTAATCCAATAGGATGTCTAAGGCTTCATCAACAGATTGATCTGGGCGCACTGGATGAATAGGGCGCATCAATTCTTGCATTGTAATATCATCTTCATCTTTAGCAGCTCTACGAAGTATGTCACTTCTGAGAACTAAACCCATGACTTCATCGATGGATTCACCTTGGACTGGCATACGGCCGTGTACCATGATGGGTTTTTCCTCCATTACTTCTTGAACCGTACAATTAGCAGATACTGAGGACAGAACTACCCTAGGAGTCATTACATCCCTAACCTTGATATCTCTCAATTTAAGCAAGTTATGTATGACTTCTTCTTCATCAGATTCTATTGTTTTTTCTTCCTCTGCAACATCTACTAAGGCCACTAGTTCCTCTCTAGAGACAGTTTCCTGTTCAGGGGTTGGAAATAGTTTCCTGGTCCATTCAATTGGTGCGACTATCCAAATTAGTATAATAATTAAAAGTTGCAAAATATATGCTGCTGGGACGGCCAATTTTTTGGCATAAATCGTCCCGATAGTTTTCGGCAATATTTCTGAGAATAGTAATACTCCTAAAGTAAGAATTGCTGAAGCAATACCCATAATCATATCCAATTCAGGACTGCCAGCATACAATTTAGCCACCTCAGTACCAACTCCTAGGGCTCCGACTGTGTGGGCGATCGTATTCAAAGTCAAAATGGCAGTAAGTGGCCTTTCAGGCTCAGTCTTGTATTTACGCCATAGATGAGCAAATCTTTTCCCATCTGATTCCATTATCGCAACATTAGATAGTGAAGTGGATAACAAAACTGCCTCGAGAATGCTACATATGAAAGATACGCCAATAGCCACGCAAGCGAACGTAATAAGGAGCGTGAAACTCATTTAGGGTCATTTCTCCATCGCAGAATGGTTCTCGCGACAAGTTAGGCAGGTGCGCATAGCCTTTGAAATTAACTAATGTTAGATTTACTTTTTTCAAAACGGATATTATACTCATTTGCTAAGGTAATTGCCATTAACAACCTCACGCGCCCGGAAACTATGGGGGAACCCGAGCATGTACTCATATGCGTTGCTTGGCCATATGCCAATGGTCCTTTACATCTAGGCCATGTTGCTGGATGTTATCTTCCACCCGATATCCAATTGAGGTTTGAGAGGGCTTTAGGAAATAGGGTACTACTTGTTAGTGGTAGTGATGAACACGGCACCCCAATTACTGTTACAGCCGAACAACAAGGAGTCAGCCCCCAGGAAATCGTTGATAAGTTCCATTCCATAAACAAACAAGCATTACTCGATTTAGGTTGTGCGTGGGAGCCAAATGTTGACCCACGTGGGATTGAATATGGAGGGGCCCTATTCAACAGAACTTCCGACCCTAGGCATAAACAACTTGTACAGGAAAATTTCGTAGCATTACTGAACGCTGGTATGTTTGAACAGAAAACCATGCAACAATACTACGAATTAAAATCAGGAGGAGGTGGTAGATTCCTCCCTGATAGGTACATCGAAGGAACCTGCCCTAGTTGCGGATTTGAAGCTGCTAGAGGAGATCAGTGTGATGAGTGTGGAACTACTTACGAAACTTCAGAATTAACTAACCCGCGTTCAAAAATGAACCCTGATAATGATATTGAAATCAGAGATACTGTTCATTTCTTCTTCAGATTGGATTTGTTCCAAAAATCACTTGAACTTCATGCTGAGGATAATTGGCCTGTTTGGAAAAATAATGTTCGCTCCATGACAAAAAACTGGTTAGATATGGGTTTGCGACCACGGGCTGTCACACGCGATTTGGATTGGGGGATTGAATTACCTCTCGAAGGAGATGAATGGAGTGGCAAATGTGTTTACGTTTGGTTTGAAGCAGTTCAAGGATACTATACATGTGCTAGAATTTGGTCAACCGAATATGCTGATGGAACTCATCCTGATGGTGAAAATGCTTGGGAGCGATGGTGGAAGAATCCAGATAATGGCCCGCAGCCCCGTCATCTATATTTCTTAGGCAAGGATAATATTCCTTTCCACACTGTCATTTGGCCATCTCTTATCATGGCATTGAACAATACAGATAATCAAATTTCTAATGATGATGATTTGAGGCCTGGGCCTGGGGATTTGCATTTAGAAGATAATGTCCCTGCTATGGAATATCTTATGTTAGCTGGCGGGCAGTTTTCTAAGAGTCGTAAACACGCCGTATGGTTGCCTTCCTTTTTAGAAAGATTTGATCCTGATACCCTTCGATATTATTTATCCATTAATATGCCTGAAAGCCATGATACTGATTTCAACTGGCCGGATTTTGTTGAGAAAATAAACAATGAGTTGATTGGAACTTATGGAAACTTTGTCCACCGTGTAATGACATTGGCTGAAAGACTAGATGAAGGCAAACAGAATAACCCTCTTCAAGCGTATGATGATATATCAAAACAAGGAGAATTAATTGCCAAAATTAACCAATTCCATAATGATATA
>DASCSU010000143.1:0-3134 GCA_034399495.1 Candidatus Thalassarchaeaceae archaeon | reverse complement strand
TTGAATTTCGCTGTAATAAATCCACCCCGACCTTACACTGTAATTCTAGGTGGAATCAAATGTGACGATTCATTAGATATTGCATGTAATTTACTAAAGCGAGAAATTGTAGACAACATTGTACCCGTTGGCATTGTAGGAAATCTGATGCTTTGGGCTTCTGGAATTGATTTAGGTAATACTAATCAATCATTTATCCAAGATAGTCTTGGAGATGCATTTGAACGTACTTGGGAGATGGCCACTTGGATAGTAAAAAATCATCAAGACAAACTGATTCTCCCTACTGATTTGGCTATTGAGGTCGAAGAAGAGAGAGTTGCTATATTAGTACAAGATTTACCTACAGAATATCCAATATACGATCTTGGGATTGACACTCTGATGAAAATCAGTCCTGTAATCATGAATGCTAAATGCATCTTGTGGAATGGCCCCGCTTCATACTTTGAAAAACCAAAATTTGCTTTTGGAACAATTGAGATTCTCAATACTTGTGTTGAAACTGATGCCTTTGTTATTGTCGGTGGAGGTCACACTGGTACGCTAGTCAACCAAAGAGGGGCTGGTGAAAAGGTTGGACATAATAGCACGGGTGGCGGGTCTTGCCTAACTTTCCTCGCAGGTAAGCGAATGCCAGCAATAGAAGCACTTGAAAAATCAGCGCAGAAATTTGCATGAGATAATTGAACTTTATTCTTGAGATTTCAACAATGATGAAAGATGTGGGTGCTTCATAAATCGCTTAGAAGAATTTGTGAATTCATCTAAATTTATATTGAAATCTTGCTCGTAAATTTCTGCTTGAAGCCCCATATCTAATTTATCTAAATCAGATACGAATTTGCCTTCAGGTGTTGTGCGATCCTCAAACTCTTGCCAAATACTCTGAAGTTCCTCCGACCTAGGGTGACCTTGTAATAAAGTTGCAAGAGCTTTTTCTTCCTGTTTTCTCTTTTCATCCTTAGGCACGCCATCTAACGGGGTGATATCTCCAACAATAACCTCGGCTAAATCATGAATTAGTGCCAAAGTTATCACCTTCTCTCGGTCAAGTTCTGGTGGACAAGTCAAGAGTGCTAACAGCCCCATCCCCCAACAATGAGCAGCAACTGATTCTGGATTTCCAATAGGAAATCTAGTCCAACCGGCTCTTACAACACGTTTTAGACGAAGGCATCTAAGCAATATTTCTCGTTCTTCATTCACACCTGCTTCTTCTTTCATACATCATGGCCTAATGATTCATGATATGATTATTCCCACCAACATGGATTGCAGAAAAAACTCTGAAAATTGCACCTTGCATTATTTCTGATAGCCAATCACTTTGACCTTGAAGGAATCCCGAAAGGTTGCATGGAGTGGGATATCTCAGCGATTGAAGGCCCCGATGGCGATGATTGGCGGGTGCCTACTGAAGAGTTGGCACAGCGAATTGAATTAGCATCCTCTGCCCTTTCAGAAGCAGGAATTGAAGCCATGCTTGTTCATGACCCTGTAGATCTATACTGGTTTACAGGAAGTCGGCAATTGGGCGTATTGCTTGTAGGCAGTAATGAATCAGAAATCAGTACTGTGTTTTGGGTTCGTCAAAGTCTTGAAAGAGCAATTTGGGAAGCGGGTGAAAATGATGCCCCATTCAAATTGAGTAAACACCCACGCACAAAAGAATTAGATTCAGCACTAAAAGAGCAAGGTTGTACAACTACTCCTGCGATGCAGCATGGAAGAATACCTCATTCTCAAGTTACATTCTATGAAGGACTCATTGGAACATCTGTAGATTGTACTCGATTAATTTGGCAACTAAGAGAAAGTAAGAGTAGTTGGGAAATAGAACAAATGCGGGCAAGTGGCGAAATCAACAGATGGATGTTTGAAGCAATATTGGATGAAGGCGGCGAAGGAGTCTCAGAGATAGAACTGGCCGCTGCTGCAGATTCCGTTAGTAGAGCCGCTGGATTTGGCGGCCACATTATGATGAGAAAATGGCCCATGAATTGTGACCGTGTCGTTATTGCTGCAGGTCATTCCGGTGCTGTACCCTCATACTTTGATTCTGCCGTTGGTGGAGTTGGCCCTCATCCATTTGCAAGCCTAGGAGCAGGATTTCATCGTATCAAAGTCGGTGAGCCTGTGTTAGTTGACATTGTTCACTGCCATCGAGGTTATGTTTCAGATTGTACTAGAATGTTCAGTGTTGGGCCACTAAATCACGAATGGATGGAACGGCTAGATAACATGGTAGAAGTCAAAAATTCTGTAGTTACTTCACTAGCACGAGGAGACTCTTGTGAGGTCGCTTATGATGTAGGCATGAAAATTGTTAGAGAATGTGGAGAAGAGAACCATCTCATGGGTATGCCTCCAAACCAGGCAAGATTCTTAGGGCATTCAATTGGGCTACATCTTGATGAAACTCCTGTTATTGCTAGAGGGTTTGATAGACCATTACCTATTGGTGGAACAATGGCTATTGAGCCAAAGGTAATCTATCCTGATGGTGCAATTGGCTTAGAAGATAGTTGGGTGAGAACTGATAACGGAATGGAATGCATGACTGCAGGTGATTTGATTCCATTACATCAAGAATGGTAACAATAAATTTCACTTTACAATTTCTGTCTTTATCGCCGTAGGGTTCATTGAGGGTCAACTTGCGGGCAATGTTATGAGCGCCAAACCATGGTCACCTTCACATGTTGCTACTGTGGCCTCAACCTACACTGATTTACGAATCTCTGGAGATGTTAAATCCCAACTTGTTGACATTCTAGTTGCAAAACTTGACCAAGTCGTTCCTAGAATGGAGCAAGAAACTTTGACTCAAGACGCTGAGAGAAAGACGCTAGATGATCCACAGCGAACTCGACTTGGTTACAGTCGTACAAGGGGCTTGATGACAGAAAGAATCGAGCATGTAGATTCAGTCAGTGCCGCTGCTGTTACTGCTGCTTGTGAGGAGTTAGAATCCTATCTTAGGAATGTACTGAGGGCTTGTGAAACTGTTTGTACAAATAATCGAATGGGGACTATCAAGCCTAGGCATCTTCAGGAGGCTCTATCCAACCTTGGAGTTAGTTCAACTACTCAAGAAGAAGTTATTTCCAAGCCCAATGCCGATCCTGTTG
>DASCSU010000142.1:0-3139 GCA_034399495.1 Candidatus Thalassarchaeaceae archaeon | reverse complement strand
TTTTACCATTGGTAAGAGTCCCAAAGTCTCCCAATTGGCCTCCGCCTTCTGGGTAAAACAGAGTCTTGTCAAGTACTACGGCATGGGTAGGGGTGCTGGCAACCTCTCTTGATAGATTCAGAGAAGAAATGACTTCAGTAGAGAGTTCGAAACAGGATAACACTTGTGCTGAGAATTCGATTCTAGAGGTGTCATCATAGTAATCTCTTGAGGTGGCAGGGAAATCATGATTTTCAGGCAGGATATTTTTTGATTTTTTATTGCGCGCAGATTCCTTAGTTTGTTTGGCGTGGCGAGCAGCCATGTCTGCAGCTAATCCAAGTCTAGCCACAACTGAAGTCCAGCCTAATTTTTTTGCAATTTGTGCAACCATATTGGGTTGTAGCCCCCTAGTTTCAGCTAGGTGGAAGTATATCTCGTCTGGGATTTCAGCAGCATCTTGTGAAACTGAATTTAATGCAGTGCGAACTGCTGCTTCGCCCGCCCGCAACATCTCAAGATAACGTTCCTCTTCAAGTTGAAGTATTGTAAGAATGCCTTCTCTTGTTTGAGTGAAAATTCTACCTGCTAGATTGACATCCAAATGATGAGCACCTAAATCAGAAAGAGATACATCAATTCCTAATTCATCTCTCAATTTCAAAGTCCTACGAGCTAACATACGAGCTAAATATCCTGCTTTCACATTAGAAGGCACCAACCCATCGCCTAACATATTGCATAGCCCATGTAGGTGATCCGGGATGGCATATATTCCAGAAAGTGGTTCAGTAATTGATTTGAGTTCTTCAAGAGAAATTGAGATGCCCCTTGATTGTAATCTTTCAACAAGTTTTTCATATAATGCAGATACATCAGTCCCTACATCAATATTGAGTATTCCAGCAAGAACTGATAATTCAGAAAGAAGCACTTCGGAATCAATGTGCTTCATGGAACCGACGCGGGCATCAAAGCCGGACAATTCACGTAACCAAGAAACAGTTTCAGGATAAATTGCTTCATAGATTGTTGGCGTTCCAGCAGCAGCCCAACAAAATCTCTCAAGGCCATATCCTGTATCGATGATTTGTAAATCCATTTCGCTGTATTTATCGCCTTTAATTTCATAATTACCTTCAGGATCTTCCTGTAGATTCATGAAAACCAATGTTGCTAATTCTAGCCCACCTACAATTACTTCCACGGCAGGTCCAGCATTGCCTCCTCCCGACCATGGATTTTCAACATAGGTAATTTCAGTGGGGTTGATGCCGAGACGCTCAACAAAAAGTTCATCACAATAGCGAACACATTCATCTATCCAGTAGACTACATCTCCTTCTTTCGGTTTATTGAAACAGTGGTGGGCCATCATCTCAAAAGTAGTCAAATGCCTTCCTGAACGACCTACTGCTGCAACATCAGTAAGTCTGATGCAGGGTTGTGAAATGGTCAAAGGATTAGCAGGCGGGGGTATTACTCCACCAGTTACGTCTGGTTGAAAATCAGCAATGGATGCGATGGTAAGGTGTATGTCATCGCGCCAGCGTGCAATTACTGGATATGGTTCAACTCGTTGATGGTCATGCTCCTCAAAATAATTCAGGAACACCTCCCTCATTTTATCCGTCAGTGCCCTGCCACGTTCAGGGAAACCAGAAATTAGAGGGTTGCCGATGAAGGTGTATTCATCAGCAACAGTATCGCCACAAGTATCTCTACTTTCATCTCTAGTCCAGAACCAAAGGTCGCTAACGCTACACCTTTTGCGAACAAATCCAGATTCATGGAAAAAGGGGATATCTATGTCTCCAAATGCCATGCTAATCACCCTCCTATGCCGCCCGAAAGCGGGTTCTCTCTTAAGTGAACTAATACAAAATGGGGGAAAAGGGCTTGAATAGGGGGCTAAGCCCCCTGTTCAAAGGAGGCCACCGTATGTCTGATGATTGGAAGCGACATCTAGAGCAGGTAGGCGAAGCCAAGTTTAGAATTAGAGCGCATGGTTCTATGAGGGCTGATGCTATGTTGGTTGCTGATCAAGCACATCTTGATGCTAACCCCGATGATCGTTCTCCAGCTCAGTTAGTCAACACAGCATCACTGCCCGGCATAGTGGGTGAAGCATGGGCTATGGCGGATTGGCACTATGGATACGGGTTCCCTATTGGGGGTGTTGTTGCAACAGATTTAGAGTGGGGTGAACAAGGTGGTGTAATTTCCCCTGGTGGAGTAGGATTTGACATCAATTGCGGTGTCCGTTTATGTTCTACAAATTTAGACATAAATCAACTTCCTGATTTGCCTGGTTTAGCCAAGAAACTCTCCAATCGTATTCCAGCAGGTGCCTCAGGAAAAGGGGGTGTCAATCTTCAATCTCAGGAATTACAAGATATCCTTGAGAGAGGTGCGGAAGCCTCTGCCGATATGGGTTGGGGGTTCCATGAGGATTTGTCTAACATAGAATCAAATGGCTTGCTTGAAGGTAATGACAGGCAACTCTCAGAAAGGGCAATGAAACGTGGTTCCAAATCACTTGGCACATTAGGTTCTGGAAATCACTTTTTGGAATTACAGGTGGTGGATAGCATTGTCGATCAAGAAGCTGCTAAGGCGTTTGGGCTAAGAGTTGGACAAGTATGTGCTATGATTCACACAGGTTCTAGGGGACTTGGGCACCAAGTTTGCAGTGAACATGTTGCTGAACTAGAATCGTATTACAGATCAGATGGTGATTTATGGCATAGTGAACATTGGGATATCTCCTTGCCTGACCGTCAACTTGCTGCCGCTCCATTCCACTCTAAAGAGGGTCAATCCTATTTTGAAGCGATGCGGGCAGCTGGAAATTTTGCCTTTGCAAATCGTAGCGCACTTACTCAAAGATTAAGGGAAAATTTGGCACGTCATTTGGGTAACGATGATGCAGAAGTAGGCGTTGTTTACGATGTATGTCACAATATTGCGAAGGTAGAGGAACACGTGGTTCATGGGTCGTCCAGCACTTGTTGTGTTCATCGAAAGGGTGCTACAAGAGCGTTAGGTGGAACTCATACAGAACTTTCATCAAAATTTCAAGGGGTTGGTCAACCAGTATTAATCCCAGGGGACATGGGTACTGCATCATGGGTTCTTGCTGGCCCAAAAAAGGGTGCTA
>DASCSU010000141.1:0-3184 GCA_034399495.1 Candidatus Thalassarchaeaceae archaeon | reverse complement strand
ACATATTACTGGTAACAACTACATCAAACCACTCTGGATTTCTTACCATCCACATTGTGAAAGCATCAATGTAGGCTTCGTCCCGCTTAATGTCTGGATAATCTTCACCGATTTCATGGAACACTCTCCTAAATAATTGGCAACCTCGCGTGACGTTGCTCTTATCAACACAAGTTACGCTGGATTCACCATCACTTGGTGATCCATTTCTTCGGCGGGAATATTCAAACCCTAGACGGATTAACTTCTCTGTTCCGGCCCTAGAAATTGGGCGGACATCCCATGCAACTTCCCCCTCTATTCCATCAAAAGTCATGCCATTGATTTCAGGCATTTCTTTTCCCTGTGCACGCAGGGCTGAACGACGGAGTAAACTATGATAGAGGCCTTCTGTATTTTCTCGAAGAACCAAAATATCTACACTATCAGGGTTCCACACTTGAGAAAATTCACTATGAATTTTATGTTTAACACCTGAATAAAGTTTGATGGGGCGGACGTTTGCATACAGATTCAACCCGCTTCTTAATCCAAGGATAACTTGGCCACCAGCCAAATCGCCATTGGGTAAATTAGCACCAGGCCAACCGATTGCGCCAAGTAATATTGCATCGGAATTATCTCGACAGTGTTCAAATGAACCTGCTGGCCATTCCTCTCCAGTTTCGAGCCAATATTCCCCGCCACAAGGTATGATTGTACGATTAAATTTCATATCAGTATTGTTTTCAATACAATCTAGCAGTTTTTCGGCCTCTTTGATGACCTCGGGGCCGGTCCCATCGCCAGGTAATATGGTGAGACGGTAGGTAGCCATACATGGGCCAAGGGCTCTACCTACATGAACGCCACCATTAACATATTTGTATGGTAATCAATGGTATTACTTATCAACCGTCACGATAGGCAACCTTGTAGTGACTACCCGCGGCCCATACGATACCGATGATAGCGCCAAGATTGACGCAAGTACACTTCCAGCGGAAGTTCGTGACTTGTGGGAAACTATGTTGAGATTGAATCCAAATTGGCGGATTGAAGATTGGTTAGCAAATAGGGCGAAGGAAGAATTGAAAATTATTGAGGCGAACTTGGCTAAAGAGCGGATGCGTCTTGAACAACGACTTGGTAGAGACAATGCTTTGAGTGAACTAATGCGAAAGAAAGGTCTTGATGTTGATGAAATTAAATGGAATGATCCTCATCAAAGAAACCTTTTTGATATATTTTCATCAGAAGCCGAGGCTGTTGATGAAGATGTTTCTAGTGATGAAGAAATCATTGAAGATAACCATCCCGCCACCATACTCCTTGACTACTTGCCCGGTGATGGCGGAGATGATCCGCTCATGGCAATAGTTGCACAGTTAATCCTTCTAAAATTAGATGAGGCCGCATCTGAGGGGAAATTACCTATTAGTCTTGAAGAAATTGGGGGCGAACTTGAAGGACGAGGCGTCCATCCAGACGAAGTTATTGAAGCGTTAGAATGGCTTCTAGAAAAAAGCGAGATTATTGAAATTGAAGAAGATCGCTTCACCCTCAATTAACACCTTATTATGGGGGTTTACAGGAAACCATCAATAAGTACGCGGGACAAAATTAAATCATTGGGATGCCACGAGCTAGGGCGATAATGGGTGGAGCGCTACTTGGATTGTGGTTGTACAACATCATTGGAATTGAAATTGAATTTTCTGTAGCTAGTGGGATTATCGCATCAATTTTATATGATGCACCTCACAATTCTCGTGAAAAGAAGAAATTTGCTAAAATAGCCACTGAGCAGGCTATTCGCATATCATATGGTGAACAACAACTCATGACACTCGTTAACCAATGCGACCAATTACAAATCATGGTCCACAGTCGTGATTCACAACTACGCGCCGCCATGTTAGAATTAGAAAGAAGAGATACAGTCGGCGCTCCTGAAGCAAGAAAGTTGATTGAAGAGCAACGCAGTGCTTTGAAAGCTCAGAAAAAATCAATGGAAGATGCTAAACAACTCATAAGTTCTCAACAAAAAATATTGGATAAATTAGAGAACCAAACTAATTCAGGATATGACCGCTGGGAAGAAACACTAGCGACTTTAGAAAGAATCCTAGCCACGCAAGCAAATCATAATAATTCAACTGAACAACACCTCCTAGAAGAAGTAACTAATGGGAATCGTGAATTGCAGAGAACTGTTACTGACCTTCTCCAACAATTAGCAATGGAACCGCGAACCTCACATGTAAATGTACAAGATTCTGTTGTTATGAGAAGTGCTCCTTCCGAAAATGTACGATCTAGAAACAAACCACCAAAAATCCCCACGATAGAGGCGGTCCCTATTGGCGAGCCTCAGAGAACCACTGAAGTGGAGTGGTTGAAAACTCTGCCCACTGATTTAACTTAGGGTGGTTGTGTGGTTTCAGGTCTGCGCAGTGAAATGCGTGCTGCTATTTTCAAAAGTGAAATGATAAATGCAATGCTGCCAAGAATAGTTTTATTTGCTATCTTAATCGTATTATGGAATATAGTTGAGCCTTATGGGATTCAACTTAGTCTATACAGTTGGCTTGCCATTTTTTCGCTATTTGTATTAATATTATTATGGAACGTAAATAAACGAACTCAAATAATAATGGAAAAAATTGATGAAATAATAGAAGGTCGAATGGATGCTACTGAACTTCTAGAGCAATATTCTGGAGGATCGTTTCCTTTGGTTGGATCTTTATTCAATCTTAATGGAACAAGCGATGAATTGGAATTATTATTAGCAATGAATTCTGAAACTGATGGATTAGAAAAAGAGATTGACTGGAAGGGGGGGAGCGTCTACAAGACAAGAGGAAAAGATTCCCGTGGCCCTGCAGAAGGAAAAGGTGCTGATACCTTCGGTGATGAAGTCAGTAGAGTTGATGCTATGTCTGAACGATTAGAATTTGAAGATTTAGAAGGTCCGTTAACTAAAGGTGAGGAACTGGTCGCTGAAGCTAATATTATCGCATCTGAAAGAGCCCTTGAAGAATGGAAGAAAGCAGAATCTAATGACCCTGATTTAATTGAAGCGGGGGTTGAAAAATTGGGGGATTTGGTTGCTCAGGGGTACTTCAAAGGGCCAAAAAATGATGTTTGACCTTTTTTTATAGCATTAAGCAATAAAAAGGAGTAAGGGGGCCGCCAAGTT
>DASCSU010000140.1:0-3193 GCA_034399495.1 Candidatus Thalassarchaeaceae archaeon | reverse complement strand
AATTTTGCTATTCCACTAATCAACATCATTACTAGATTGAAGGTCTATGGAGTAGAGAATATCCCCTCAAAAGGTCCTCTGATTGTTGCAGCCAACCACCTATCCCACCTAGACCCTGTTCTTGCCATCTACAGCTCCCGTAGGAAACTCTACTATCTTGCTAAGGATGAACATTTCAAGAAAAAGGGCTGGAGACAATTGATGATCGCCACCGGGCAAGTTGAGACAAACAGGAGTTTGGGTGGTGAAGATGCGATTGCAAGAGCTGTAGATGTGCTCAATGCAGGGATGCCTCTAGGGATATTTCCAGAAGGCACTCGTTCTAGAAACACCTCACCGCCTTACCTTAGCAGGGGCAAAACTGGAATTGCTCGTATCGCTGCAGCCTCCCCTGATGTTCCTGTGATTTTCTGTGGAATAAATGGGGCTCGAGATATTCTAGCCCCTGGGGAGCCTTTTCTGCCGCGTTTTTGGAAGCGTACTGACCTAAGATTTAGTAGCACAATAACTTGGAATGAATGGGCTGGCCATGAAAATGGCGGAGGACTAAACGATGCAGAGGTTGCCAAAATGGCTAAACTTTCAGAAGAAAAATTACATGAAAAAATGCGCCAACTTTACCGCAAATTCACTAATCAAACGATTGCAACAATTGCTGCACTTGGGGCTCCCTGAAACCATATCTAGAAGGAACTCAAGCGATTTGTTCTTAGTTCGTCCACACGCCCCACGATGTCGGCGTCATCATGGACCAGTATCTGCACCTAATCAAAACCATCCTCCAAGAGGGTGTTGAGAGGGATGATAGAACTGGCACTGGGACGATTTCTGTCTTTGGACATCAAGCGAGATATGACCTACGAAGAGGGCTTCCAGCCATCACTACAAAGCGAGTTCATTGGCCAAGTATCATTCACGAACTACTTTGGTTTATTTCAGGAGACACAAATACTCAATATCTAACTGACAACAAAGTAAGAATCTGGAATGAATGGGCCGACGAAAATGGAGACTTAGGCCCAGTATATGGCAAACAGTGGCGTGCTTGGGAAGCAAAGAATGGGGCTGTTGTTGACCAAATAAATAATGCCGTTAAGCAACTTAGAGAAAACCCCGGCTCACGTAGAATCATAGTATCAGCGTGGAATGTTGGTGAACTTGAAGAGATGGCACTGATGCCGTGTCATGCCTTCTTCCAATTCTATGTTGCCAATGGAAAGTTGTCATGTCAATTGTACCAACGAAGCGCAGATGTATTCTTGGGAGTTCCATTCAACATTGCATCATATGCACTCTTGACGTACATGATGGCTCAAGTTTGTGGACTAGGAGCTGGAGAGTTCATCCACACCATTGGTGATGCACACCTCTACCTCAATCACCTTGAACAAGCCCGAGAACAAGTATCTAGAACTCCACTTGAACTTCCAAGGCTAAAACTCAACCCCGAATGCAAGGAAATTGATGATTTCTCATACGAAGATATCAAGATCGAAGATTACAACCATCACCCGCATATCGCGGCCAAAATTAGCATATGAGGCGATAAAATGAAACTAGGAATGATTGTTGCAATGGATGAAGATGGTGTGATTGGCAGAGATGGTGTGATGCCATGGCACCTACCCGCTGATTTGGCTCATTTCAAGCAATCTACCATGGGTTGCCCCATAATCATGGGTCGCAAAACCTACGAAGCAATTGGAAGGGCTCTTCCTGGACGATTGAACGTAGTACTTACTAGAGACATGGAATGGTTTGTCCCCAATGTAGAAATTGTCAATAGCATGGAGGAGGCATTGCATGTTTCCGCAATTGAAGCAGGAGCAGATGGATGGGCTTGGGTTATCGGAGGTGGAGCCATTTATGCCACAATGTTACCACGCTGTGACCGCCTTCTTGTGACTCATGTCAAGGCTAAAGTTGGTGGCGGTGATACCTGGTTCCCTTACATCAACTGGGATGAATGGGAAGAAATAAGCAGAGACACCCTCAGAGCTGATGGCAATAATCAATTTGACATGGCTTTTGCTTCATATGAGCGACCTAACTAATGATTAGGGTCTTGTTGAGGCTACAAATTGCAATTGAAATCAAAAATCATTCATCATTGCAACAATTGAATGATTCCAACGAATAGCATGTTCAATCAAGCCTGCTTCATTGAAATGAACTGTATCAGACCTCCACTCCTCACCAATCATATCATCTGTGTATGGCCCCTCAAATGTTAGTGGATCATTGTCAATTACTAATTGTTGAGCGTTGATTATCAGTGCAAGGCTTTCATCACTATAAGAGGGAAGATAAGATGCACGGGCAACAATCCATGGAAGTTGCCAACCGGCAACATCTCGGCTCGTATTAATGACCTCCCCAAGGCGTTGAGCATATTCCTCAGTACTGGTCTCAAGTGCTAAATCACTCTCTCCTTGATGCCAAAGTATTGCACGTACCCCTTGAGGACCGACTTCTTCTAGGGCCAATTCAATTCGACTGAATAAGTCATCTGATTCAGTTGTTGGAATCCATTGCTCGACCGAAGTACCCCCCCAACCAACAGAAATGAGGCCAATTGGCACATCATATCTCTGCACCAGTAAATCTCCTAAATGTGGCCATGGGGTACCTCCTTCACCAGTGGCGATTGGTTGGGGATCTGCTGCAAACTGCCAACCATCAATACCCCATGAGGAAACCCTAGCATCGGTAGGCGTCAATGTGGGACTACCATGATTAGCAGAATTGGATTGACCTGCAGTGATAAACACCTCACCAACCCCTACTGGGGATACAGTGGTGGAATTTACTATTGATTCATTTAGAGAAAAATGTAATTCAAGTCTAAACCAGCCAGCATGGGCATTGATTGTCCCTAAAAATTTGGAATCTGCGCTTTTTTCTGTAGAAACTATGGTTTTCCATTCTGTTTCATTTCCTAATTCAGAACCATCTGCAGTAAGATAAACTAATCGGGCAGCTATTAGATTACAAGTTGATACAACAGTACCTGAAATTGTAATGTTTGCTGTACCATCTGCCTGCCTTTGAAAAACTTGGAATGGCTCTGGTGAGGTGATGGGACTTCTTTTTTCTATCTCGCTCTTTTCCTCATCAAATAAACAACCTGAAAATATAGTGGTTACAAGCAATAAAGCAATTAGATAATGTCTCATTATTATCCCGTTAAACA
>DASCSU010000139.1:0-3215 GCA_034399495.1 Candidatus Thalassarchaeaceae archaeon | reverse complement strand
CTACAGGATTTATCTCAGCAACTAGGCAGATTGCGCCTGCTATTACAGCGGCCTTTGGCTGTGCCCCTGACATTCCCCCAAGGCCAGATGTGACAAATGTAACGCCTTTGAGGTCACTTCTTCCGAGGTATTTTCTTGCTGCATTCAAGAGTGTGATTGTAGTTCCATGAACTATTCCCTGAGGGCCAATATACATGTAAGAGCCAGCAGTCATTTGACCATATTGACTAACCCCTAGAGCATTTAGCCTCTCATAATCATCCTTAGAGGAATGGTTGGGGATGACCATGCCGTTAGTCACTACTACACGGGGTGAATTAGAATCAGATGGGAACAACCCTAAAGGGTGGCCTGAGTACATAACAAGCGTCTGTTCATCGTTCATAGTGGCAAGATACTTCATTGTCAATAGATATTGGGCCCAGTTTTGGAAAACAGCACCATTTCCTCCATAAGTAATTAGTTCATGAGGAAATTGAGCAACATCTGGATCTAGATTATTCTGAATCATCAACATTATCGCAGCAGCCTGTCTTGATTGAGCCGGATAAGCATCTAATGGGTGAGCTTTCATTTGATATTTAGTTGGGCGAAACCGATGCATGTAAATCCGCCCATATTTTTTTAATTCATCAGCAAATTCAGGTGCTAGTTTGTCGTGCATTTCACTAGGGAAATAGCGGAGTGCGTTCCTTAGTGCTAGCCTCATCTCTTCAATAGTTAGATTCAATTTTCTACGTGGTGCATGTTCTACTTCAGTATCATCTACTGGGTGATTGGGTATTACATTAGGAATGCCTTCAAGGATGCATGCGCGTAAGGTAGTCCATTCATCCATGAATATGAGGAGGTGTAGGTCAGTTTTCAGTATTACTAATGGTTTAGTCTAAGGACTAAGTCGGCCCCAACCAAGATATGGAAGGTGCCGAGAGTGACTGGTACCTCTCTGATATGGCTAACGGTATTGAGAGAAGCAGGATTCTTTCAATTGCTGCAGATGTCCGCAAATTAAAGGCTACTGGTAAGGAAGTGGCTGCATTTACTGTGGGTGATTTTTCACCCAAACAATTTCCTGTCCCTTCAGTTTTCATTGATGAATTGTCAGCAGCTGTTAAATTGAATGAGACAAATTATCCGCCAGCAGCAGGACTTCCAGAATTACGACAACAATTAGCCAAATGGATGACAAATAGGTATCAGTATGATGTTGAACCCGAAGGGGTAATTGTTGGCAGTGGTGCTAGACCTGTTCTTTATGCCTCATTTAGGCTTTTTCTGGGGCCAGGTGATGGACTTGCACATGGTGTTCCTGCGTGGAATAACCATTATTATGTTCACTTGAATGATGCAGTAGACATACCAATTAAGGGCACTTATGAAAGTAGATTCTTACCTACTGCTGCCGGAATTAGGGAAAGAATCTCAGAAATCAGAGTTCTGATATTGAATAGTCCTTTGAATCCAACAGGTACCTGCTTTACTGAAAGCGAATTAGGGGATATCTGTGATGTCATACTAGAAGAAAATCATCGCAGACATGAAATTGGAGAAAAACCAGTGATGCTAGTATACGATCAAGTATACTCAACTATGACTGCTAAAGGAGTTGAACATGTACATCCAGTAGCATTGAGAAAGGAAATGTTTGATTATACTATTACACTCGATGCTATATCAAAATCCCTTACAGCAACGGGACTTCGTTTAGGTTGGATGACTTTACCTCCTAAATTAGCACCACCTGTTGTTGCATTGATAGGTCATATGGGTGCATGGCCTGCAAGGCCAATACAAATTGCAGCCACAAAGACGTATTCTTCTCATGATAATTTACTAAACTATTTTACAGAATTAGATGTTAAAATAGATCAAAGAATGCAAATCCTATTTACACGCCTTACAGAAATGAAAAATGCTGGTTTTCCAGTTGATTTCATACCACCCCAGGGTGGTATCTATCTCTCAACTCGTTTTGATTTATTCAAACTATTAGATGTAGGCACTAATGAGGAGATTAGACAGTGGTTACTTGATGAACCCGGTGTGGCAGTCGTACCATTCCAAGCATTTGGTTTGTCTGAAGATAGTGGCTGGTTCCGAATCTCAATTGGCGCAGTTTCAGTTGATGAGGTGTCAGCAGCAATGGATAGGTTAGAATCAGCATTGAAGGATAAATCTGAGATTAATTAGTTCCCATCCGATCATAGACTGCCTTCATGACATCTCTACTTGCTTCTCTAGATTGATCTCTAATGTTCTTGACATTAGATAGTAAATCTGTACTGAGTTCATCAGGGAGTGAGGTAGCATTGATTTCAACATTAAACAAAGCACCTTTGCAAGCAGCACTAGCAAGTAACGATGCAACAGCTACATCGGTAACTGCATTAGCATTACCGAATTCGGCGAGTTCCTTGTGAGTAAGTAGTAGTTCAAGAGCAACTTGGGCAGTTTCGAGGGGGACAATAGATGCTTGATGTGTTGCATTGCTAATCGCTAATTTACGATTAGCAATTTCATCATCATTACCCTTGGGGAGTTTAAATGAATCCATAACACCCATGAAGGCATCAGTATCTTTGTCAGCAAGTACCAAACCATCGTGAATTAATGGGGTAGCTACATTTTTAGCGATTTCTGAAGCACTCCAACCATCCTTCCATTTATCTCTACCAATGGTAATTTCAGCAACCATTACAGTCAATGCGGCTGATTGGGAAAGTGCGATTGCAGCAGCCGAACCTCCCCCTGGTGTAGGATTTGTTGAAGCCAATGATTTAGAAAAGTCTCTTAGTGTCATGTTTCCAAAATTAGTCATATCAAACACCTGCTGCGAATTCGATTATACGCTTCTCAACTATGAATTCTCCTAATTTATCTAATTGTAGGCCTTCTATGGCTGCTGAGATAAGTACATCTTCAGGACCATCTCCACCATTATAATGTAAACCAGCATCGATAATAGCACTAAGTGGAACTAATCCTACTAATTCCCCCGCAGTAGTGTTGTGTCCTGATTCAGATGCTAATTCTCTGATGGCATCAGTGACATCATGCAATCCTGTTTTGGAATAATCAAGTAGATTCATAGAAACTTGGGCAGTATTTTCATCATACATCCACCCTGCACCCTGTAATGCTTCGAATCTACCAAGTATTCTCTCTGGTTTACCATCTGAGCAGAGGATTTTATTACCTGAATCATCTTTTTTGAG
>DASCSU010000138.1:0-3253 GCA_034399495.1 Candidatus Thalassarchaeaceae archaeon | reverse complement strand
ACTATTATTCGATGCCACACTAATTCCTCAAGTCTTGAAGTTGATGTTTTATCTGAAATTACTTCCGGCATAACCAAGACACTCAAAGCCTCTGCTTTTCCATCAGCGTCTAAAGATGACCAAGATTCTCTAGTACTTACTTCCCTCTCTTTATCGAGGTGCTTGAGGTTCGCCAAATTAGGTGATTTAACTTCAGGAAGCGGGACAATTCGTACTAATCCTTCTTCGCGCAGGTGGTCTCTCAAACTACTGTATACTGGATCATATCCTTGGTCAAGAGCATCCCCCCACCAATTACCTGCAAGAAGCCAAGGCCTCAATCTACGAGTTCTTTTTCCATCTGGTGCAATCAATTCTGCCAAAGCAGCAGCCTGAGCCACATTAGAAAGGATGCCACGCTGAGGGTTTCCATCAGAACCCCTTAATCCCACAGTGAAAAAGGGAGCAAGTTTGAGGCTGATTGGATTGGACCTACATTCTGTCGGCATATCAGTAGCCTTGCCTTCTGCAATCTCAATGCATGGGGGAGAGGCTTGGCGAGGAGAAAAGCGGCGGCGATAGGGAATTCCAGCATCGAGCAAAGCGGCCTCTAGTAATGCTGAGGCCACAGCACCAGTAGGTGAAGAAGGAACGAGTAATGTCACCGTATCAGATGCAGCTAATTCTGCAGAAATGCCCCTTAGGTTATCAGCGATTGGAGCAAATGCCTCCAACTCCAGCAGAGAGCGCATAACATGTGCAGAATGGCCGCCATTCAAAAGAGGCACCCCGTATTAGAGGAAAAGAAGAGGAATCACTCAACCATCAAGCGTAATTGTTCGCGCTTGTATTTCCACTCTTCAGAACGCATCCCATTAGCCCTATAGTAACGGGCTGAACGGCGTATCTTAGATTCAATGAGTGTGAGTTGGCGACTATTGTGCAAATCCTTGCGATTGTTCTCAAGATGGTCGATAATCCCCTGAGCCTTACGCATCATGTTCATTAATTCCTCAGGGACTTCACGGGACTTGCCATTTTCTGCAAGTACAGCACCTACAGTTTTGCCAAGAAGAAGTTTGACACTTGGCACTGCATGTTGATCTCTTAGGATTGTGCCAATCATTGCGTTGGAATTACCGGCATCATGTAGCTCAACTATCAAACCCTCAACCAGTGATTTGTCCTGTTCTGACCAACTTGGTACATCAGAAACATTGGGGCGTGTTGACCCCGAACGGCCTTTTCCTCCACTGTGCATACGAGCCACTAGAACACCTTAAGCGAGCCGCCGACCTACTCCCCATTCATAACCGCTCCGCCTCTCTACGAGAGGTGTCATAGCCTGTGTTTTGTCTTTGCAACCATTCCAGGGCTACCGAAATACTCCCATTTTGATGCTAGACTACGAGCACTACCTAGAAGTTCCCCGGACCTGAAAACCAAGATTTCGTCCCCAATTCTAACATCCCCAATCACTTTGTCAACCATAGGTGAGAAAATGTCACCCTCTAGTTTAGGGCCTTCAACTAGGTGGACTTCAGCAAGTGTCTGCTCCGTTGCAAGCGAAGGTAGTGTCCCCTTGGCAAAAGCGAAGCGGCCATCCTGCGGATGCCACATTGCTAACTGCACTTTACCATCCAATATCTTCCAACGAGGTGGTTTACCGCCGACATGTGCTTTGACTAACCAAGCATCGTTATTATGGAGCCATCTAGATATGGATTTCATTTTTATCAACAAGTGTTGTTTCTCACTCATCCTGTAGTCTGGATGAAACCTTTTTGCAGCATCTTCAGAAGCATTATTGAGACGCTCAAGAGAGGATGGAGATCCTGCACCTTCACCCTGCCTTGTATCAATTACTTCAGCACCAATTTCTGCAGCATTAAGTTCTACATCACTGTGGTTAAGAATGAGTTGATAGCCATTGTTAGTGACTATTGATTTAACTAAAGTGCGAATTATTTCCAATTCATCTCCACTCCAATCGCCACTAACCGGAATATCATAATGACCAGCAGGCCATAACTCTTCTAATTCACGAGGAACTAAACCCAGTGGCGCTGTTACCATTACCTCATGTAGAGGCCGGTGGCGAAGGCTCCGACGAAATCGTCTGTGTGATTGAGACATTGAGTATGGTTTTCTAGCACTGCACGGAAGTAATACCAATACTTCTGATTGTTCTTCAGGAGCCCTATACGTTGTGGCAATCTTGTTAATCCAATCAGCAATCAGCGGATCTTGTCTACTGATGGGACTGTTGCATCTCAATTTCACTCCTTCTTTGACATAACGACGTAGTGGAGCACCGTTCAATGAATTAATTATAGCACCAGCATCTGAAGATAACTTCTCATTTCCTTTCATTTCATCAGAAATAGTCGCACGTATCAAGCGATCATGGTGCCGTAAATGCTCTACCAAACGTGGAGAGTTTAGAGAACGCTTCTCAATTAAAGTCCGCAACACCCCATTTGCTAGTGCAGTTTTGACTGTAGATAGTTCTTGAGTCCATTGAGAAACCTGTTCTTGAAATTCTGCACTTTCCCCATAATCAGGATGGGGTTTTTTAGGCCCATCTGCAGTTAGAAGATAGCCCACTGACTCTGCCTGCTTTGAACGCGTGAAATCAAACAAATCAACCCCTAACCACGTTAGTATAGCAAGATTATCTGGCCCACCAAGACCGGGACACCAAATTAAAGAGGATGGGAAACGGGTTCGAAGGGCGGCTAATGCAGTCACTAACTTACCAGGATGATTAGCCAATTGAATTGCATCAACAAGAGCAATGATTTCTGGTTGTTCATCTAATTCTGTCAAACTCTTATCATGTTTCAGAGATTGCCATGAAAGGGTCATCAATCCACTATTTGACGAGCCTCTTACTCCTGAATCAGCATCTTCCAGTGAGGGGGGTAAGATATGATTCATTTCGCACTGCCACTTTGGGGCTTCATCATCAAATGGCATAGATAGCGGACCCCTACCAGTCAAAGCCATAATAGCGGGTAAAGAACTGCTATCGTAATCCACAATGAACGGCATGATTTCAGGTCCAATCTTAAGCGCTCCCAAGTCACTATGAGTCCCAACTAAGGCTGGTGTGCGGCAGATTGGCGACTTACGATCTCCAAGCGCAATTACCCGCGCATAACGCAATCTATGGACCACCGTGCGGCCCAATGTGGTATCAGTCACGAAGGGCGCCACCTGTGAGCCGTAATTGAATCATTCTAAATGCCGACAGATGTGCCGCGCACATGTG
>DASCSU010000137.1:0-3424 GCA_034399495.1 Candidatus Thalassarchaeaceae archaeon | reverse complement strand
GAACTAGAAAAACCTGCAATCAAAGCATCAATTGCTTCAGCCCCACCAGTGTTCCTTAGAGTAAATAGGGCACGCATACGAATGAACATACGTTCATCTTCGTCACACAATATATCACGGCAATTATGAATTGACAAATTATCATTAGCTGGAGCGGGGTCGACTGAATCAAACTTACTAGGTACTGGCCTATTAATATTCGAATTAGACATTCATACACCTATAAATTTAATTTCTTCTGGACAAAAGTTGGGATCAATCATCCCTATTCTAATACCTTCAGTAAGGAACTGAACTATGCTACTCCTCCCTTCATCTTCATAATCAATGGTTCTTTCATTAACATACATTTGCACAAACTTAGAGTTGGTCTCTTCATCTATGCCGCGTCCCCACTGGCGTGCAAATTCCAATGCGCCTTCAGGGTTATTTATGGCAATCTCAATACTTTGCTTCACCCATGCAGTAATTTGGTTACATAATTCATCACCTAAGTCATTGCGTACGACATTACCCCCTAATGGTAACGGTAAGCCTCCTGTTCTTTCATTCCACCAAATTCCCAAATCTAGTACTAGATTCAACCCATGCGATGCCCAAGTCAATTGACCTTCATGAATTATTACGCCACTAGTGAATTCACCACTCAGAATACGAGGTATGATTTCATCGAATGGGACGATTACAGTATCCACCTCCCCACATGCTAATTTGAGTGCCAAATGAGCAGAAGTCTTGTCTCCTGGTATGGCTATTGGTTTAGAACAAGCCTCATCTAAATCCATAGGGTTTGAACTAACTAACATTGGGCCATAACCTTCTCCCATGCTTGCCCCACAATTCATCAGAGTATATTTGTCAGAAATATCGGGGAATGCATGTATACTAACAGCACTGACTTCATATTCACCATTCATGGCCTTTTCATTTAATGTCTCGATATCTAGTAGTACATGTTCAAAATTATATCCGGGAGTATCAATTAGTCCTGTAGTCAATGCGTGAAACATGAAAGCATCATCTGGATCTGGAGAATGTCCCACTCTAACCAACCTTGGTGTGTCATCCATGTTTCCCCGCACGACAATTATGTTGTGAATGTTACTGATGAATTGTCTAAACATGAAACCCGTTAAGGGGCATCCTCAAAGACTACTCTCCCCCAGCCAAGGTTAGTGGTAACATGCCTGACGTATCTAGACTAGGAACTCATCAAGGTGAAATTGGTCCAATTTGTGATTTTTGTGGAGAAAGATTGACCTTTGGCCAATCTATACCCATTGATGCAAAATATGCTTGCTATGATTGCTATCAGAAAAACACTGGGATTGAATCATCAACGGATGGAAAAACAGTCCCAGGGATCATTATGGATTGAGCGCGCCGTTCAAGTGCTGTGGCTATTTAGCGTGCTTGAGCGAGATGGTTGAGAGTAATTGGGCCAGAGCCGCACATAGGTTTGGTAATTGGTATTCTTCAGCGACTCTAGATGAAATTTGGCTCCCTCCTAGACTACGAACACGTGAATGTATGTTTGAACAATGGACTGCAGGAAGATATGATCGCCACATTAGTTTTGATAGCCCCAAGGATGTCCTGCATTTACTACAAACTCGAATGCCGAAAAGTTGCTTTTATTCCACTGCCTATTATGGTAAACCCAAAGAGTGGAAAATGGTTGATAAAGATTGGAAAGGCGCTGATTTGATTTTTGATTTAGATGGTGACCATTTGGATTTTGTTGATCCATTTAACATACCTGAAATGCTTGAAATCATTCAACTTCAAACTTGGAAATTATGGGATGAATTCCTACATCCAGAATTCGGTTTTAGCGAAGAACATTTGCATATCACCTTCTCTGGACATAGAGGCTTTCATTTACATTATCGAGACCCTGCTGTTCTTGGCTTAGACAGCCCCTCAAGGAGGGAGTTAGTCAGTTATATCAGAGGCATAGGAATAGAAGTTAGTGCATTGATGAATAATGATGTGTCTCACGGCTGGAAGCAACGCTTAGACCTGGGTACAGAAACAATACTATCTAAACTCGATATAGTACATCAAGATGATAAACAAGGCAAACAAATGGCCAAGGAATTATGTGGGATTATCAAAGAACGTTCTAATGCACCAGATAGTAAAGTAAAGAGTTGCTCAGCTAATAGAATGAAAACCTTGGCAGAATCAGTTCAGCATCCTGAAAGGCGCGCTAATGTAATTGATGGGAAATACAAAGGTTTAGGCAAAAATGATCATCTATTCCTAGAACTTGTGAAAGGCGACAAATCACTAATTCTTGGACAAGCTGGTGAAACTGATGATGCTGTTACTGTTGATGTCAAAAGACAGATTAGATGGCCAACTAGTCTTAACGGTAAATGTGGCTTGCAAGTGACATCATTTCCTCTAGAACGTTTGCATCCAGATGGCCCTAATCCTTTTGATGCTTTGAAGGAAGCATTGCCTTACTTTGACAATAAAACCCGTGAACTTGAAATTACTATCGATAGATGCGTATTGGGATTTGGTGGAGAACAACGCGAATACGCCTTGGGTGATACTCTAATTGCTGATGCGAATATAGATACATTTCTGACATTAAAGGGTTGGGCAAAGCCAGTTTCGGCCTAACAACTGATATGATTTGTCACATTCACCTCACGCCAATGTTAAAGGCAGATTGATGGTCACCCAGCATCATAAGGTGTGTGCATGGCGTTACGCAAGAAGAAGAAGAACGACTTGCCGCCACCTCTGGGTTCTCTACCTCCACCCCCCCCTCCAGGTCAATCACCACCCCCTCCCCCATTGGCTGGTTTACCCCCTCCACCCTTGCCTGATTCGCCTAATGCTGAACTACCTCCTCCGCCTATGCTGCCATCTGAACCATTACCCACCCCACCCCCAATTACACCTTCAGAACCATTTCCTTCACCACCTATAGTTGAAGATGTTGAAATTGAACCTATAGATGATACCTCAAACGAAGAAGATGAAATCGTACTTGTTGAGTTAGAAGATGAAAAATCTGATTATTCTGAACTTTGGACTAACAGGACTGACAAATCACTACAACAGATGTATGGCCATATTGACCGCCTTGGTTCTGATGATGTTGGTAGTTTGCTTGAAAGATATGCAGATAGATTTGGCCATGACCTTGATCGTGAAATAATAGTAATGCGTAAGGCAGAGAAGGACTCCGTTCGAGATACTGCACCTGTTGTTGAATTGCTATCAGCACCTGAAGAAGAACATGAAGATGATGACGATGCCGACGATGAAACTTCTGATTTACATACTCGCTTAGAATCACTTGAGTCTGAAATGCGGCCATTAAAAAAGAAGTTTGATGCGGCAAAGGCTAAGAAGAATCAATCAGCAATTGGAAAATTTGGCAAACTTCTCAAACCAATGGTCG
>DASCSU010000136.1:0-3434 GCA_034399495.1 Candidatus Thalassarchaeaceae archaeon | reverse complement strand
GACGCAAATCTGCTTGATATTTCGCACCACCTAAGAAATACATGACGGGCACTACTAGAGTTGTAATTAGAAGAATCACCAACGAGGCTTTACCCCAAAGTGGTAGACCTGAAAAGTAGAGAGCCCAAAGAACCCAGCCCAAAATAAGCCATAGAACGGGGGCGTGTCTGCGACCGATTACAGTCATGCGCGCTCGCGAGGTTTCCTCGTCATAGAGTGATGATGTTTCCTCTAAAGTGACATAACCATGTTCAACACCACATCTTTCACAAACCAAATGTCTTGGCCCATTGCCATTAATGAAGTGCTCTTGAGGATATACACCACGACATAATCGACAGGTAGCCATTGTATCCCTCACCCCTCTCGACCAAGCAACGGCACTTCAACACTTTGTCCTACAATCCTGTTTGACTTGGTTAGAAAATTATCCAACAACTTCCAACCATCTGGACTACCACATGATTCTGGATGGAATTGTACCCCCCATATTGGCAATTCTGGATGCATTAAACCCATGACTAATGATTTTGATTTGTTATCTGTAGCAATAATTTCAAGATCTACGTTTGTTGGATTTAGAATAAGTGAATGATATCGCATCATTTTAGTTACACTTGGAATTCTTGAGAATAACTCATTTTCTTCCATTATGATATCATCTGGCACCCCATGAACTGCTCCTGATGGTGCAGGCATTAGCTCCCACCCAACAGCCTCACCTAATGCTTGGTGGCCTAGACATATTCCAAGAAGCGGGATAATATCCCCTGCTTCATTGATAATTTTTCCTTCAATAGAATTTTTTGCTAAAAGTTGAGTAAGTGGGGAATGAGAGGGCCTACCTGGTCCTGGGCCGATTATGATGTGAGTTGGTTTAATTGATTCAACAATGTGTTTCGCACCACTCATTGCCAATTCTCCACGGCCCTCGACAATGACTACTTCTGCGCCTAATTGAGCAGCCACGTGAATAATATTCCAAGAAAATGAATCTAGATTGTCCACGAACAATAAGCGGCGTTCTCCCATTTTAGTTGAGGGGAGAGGGGCATCCCCGTGTATCCATCTAATTGGTTCAGCAGGAGATATACAAATTTGAGATTTAGAATTAAGAGATTGTAATAGAGATTCTGTGCGCTCATCTAATGCCGGTACGCATTCAATTGACATTTTTCCTTTCGGGATGTTACTTTCTGAAACGCCCCAAGCAGCATCTAGAAGTGCTTGTGCCTTCCACTTCGCTTCTTCTACTTCTTGAGTTGATATGGAATCATAAACAAGCCCACCACCAGCCTGAACTTTTGCTTGCCAATCTCCCAACTCGACTCTTTTTGCTTCTAATGTACGAATTAATATATTCCAACAAGCAACACCACTACGAGGATCATGGAAGCCAAGTGAACCCGTCCATGCATGACGAGGTGTTGCTTCCAATTCATCAATCGCCGCAATAGTTGCCGTTTTAGGGCAACCAGTGATACTGCCTCCTGGGAATAATGCCTGCACCGCATCCCAACTATCGCAGTCTTCGCGTAGGCGGCCCCTTACATCACTAACGAGATGGTGGACATTAGGGTGCGATTCAATGCGCCAATCATGCCACTTCACGCTACCTACTCTGCACACTTTACCTAGGTCATTGCGTTCAAGGTCGACTAACATCATATGCTCGCTAACTTCTTTGCGACTTGATACTAACTCTCTCTTCAGAGCTTCATCTCTATCTCTTCTTCTAGCACGTGGCCTCGTACCTTTTATTGGACGTGTTGATAATTCATCACCTTGTATGGACAATAACAATTCAGGACTTACGCTAGCTACAACATAATCATGATCGGGTATTGATAACCAACCAGAATAAGGTGCGGGATTGGATTTTAGCAAACGCTTGAAAACAGTCCATGGTTCACTTATTTTGCCAGACCAAATGCGGCCATAATTTAACTGATAAAAATCACCATCTTTAATTGCAGAACGTACGGTATCAACAATATTACAATGCTCATCATCAGAAATTGTAGAATGTGAAGGTGACTGTTCTGCGGGTGTAATTGTTGTAGTTAAACGATTAAGGATCCATTCATCTATTACTTCTGAACAATTATTGAACCAACCATCAGGGTGCAAAGATAGAATCGATAAAATGCCTTCTTCTCTATTATGCACTATCCAACGGTCCACCCGAAATAGGATACCAAGAAGTGTCGAGGGTTCAGGGAGGTTCTGTAATCTGACAGGTTCAGTCCATTGAACTAAATCATATGTTAGAAGACCTGCAAAGCCCCCTGGAGTAATTATTTCGGGCGTTGCAATATCAGGTAATAGGGGCGAAAGGGCGCGAAGAGATGATGCGAGACACTCTCTCTCAATTGTCACCCTAGATTCCCACCCCCTTGGGCCCCACTCCTCCACTTGCCAATCACAAGTTGTTTCGGCACCAGTGAGATCAAAAATACCATCAAGTGCAGAACTTGGGTTTTTTGAAGGTGGTTGTCTAGCTCTACTAGGTTGGGTTGAAGTACATCTAATTGTGGGCGGACCCGCAATTAAAGTAAGATTGGAATCGTTTGTAATCGGCCCATCTGAAATTAACATTAACTCATCAGGGCCACCGTATTCACTTGCTAATGAACCAATTAAACCAGAATTTCGCAAATATTCCAAAAGGTTGGGGGCGAATGCATCCTCTTCATCAAGGGTCCATTGTTTACTAGATATCAATCATCCACCCCTTTTACTTCGAACCAAGATTGATTAATTGCATCATTGAATAATTTACTACAAAGCATAGCAAAATCTGTAGAACCATCTCCTATGTCTTGACCATCTAATTTAGTAATGTGTACAACTCCAATACCTGTTCCCACCGCTAGTAACGCTCGCCCGCGTGAAATTAGTTGCTTTGTAAGGCGGCCTTGGGATACTGGGATTCCACAGTCACTCAAATATGGAATTAAACTAGCAATAGATACTGAATCAACGCCCCCGTAAATGGGATCTGAAATCCAAGCAACACCATCATCATCTAGTAATAATGGGGTTGAAGATGTAGCGTCAATTACTGCATCACCTCTAATGAATAAGGCGATTTTGCAATCTCTTTCATCAACTACTTTCTTTGCATCTAGATACGGTTGCCAATCTCCATGTTTACAGCCGTCAATTGAATCTCCCCAATGGGGGGCTGGTAGTGCTGTTGCAGAAACTTGAGTTATTGCCGTAGGTGAAATATTCATAGGAGAATTAATTGGGTTTTTCCAACGCGTGCTTGCGCTCATCACCCCTTCAGATGTTAAACTCAATCTAACAAGTCCTATTTCTCCTTCATTTTCTGCGGTATTGGAATCATTAAATGCTTTTGAAAGAACATCAATTGCTAATGAATCAACATTTGCTGGCAATGTAATTCCTAATCTTGAGGAATGGTTGGA
>DASCSU010000135.1:0-3677 GCA_034399495.1 Candidatus Thalassarchaeaceae archaeon | reverse complement strand
TATTGATTGGAAAAAATATTTCTTACATGGCGGGGAAATGCCAAAGTGATTTATTATCCTATAATTGAATAAAATGTTGAAAATATGCATCCTGTCAATATAAAAAGAAAATGACGCAGGCCTAACTGTTGGTGTGAGGTATGACGTCTCTCTTCGCAGCAGTAAATGAATTTC
Organism: Candidatus Thalassarchaeaceae archaeon; assembly: GCA_034399495.1. Classification (GTDB taxonomy): domain Archaea; phylum Thermoplasmatota; class Poseidoniia; order Poseidoniales; family Thalassarchaeaceae; genus MGIIb-Q1. The sequence continues at coordinate 3,503 of DASCSU010000135.1, read as the reverse complement.
TTGAAGATGATGGTTGGAAATTTGAGGCCTTTCCCGACGATGGTGTATTGCGCGCAATATTTTCAAGCGGTAAACAAGAGTGGGAGTTGCTTACTCTTGTGCGCGAGGAATTAGAGCAGATAGTTTTCTATTCACATATTACTGAATCAAAGACGCCGGAAAAAAGAATGCGGGAAATGTGTGATTTACTCAACAGATTGAATAGTCGAACAATCTATGGGGCCTTTGAGATGGATATCGAAACTGGCGAGGCTATGTTTAGGACTGCACTTGATGTTCAAGATGTTGTGCCGTCTCCTGAACTAATCCGAAATTCGCTTTACACTAATCTTGGAACAATGGAACGTTACCACGGGGCCATGGTTGCTTTGATGGATAACGAAAATGTGACTGCTGATCTAGCCGTTGCTATTGCTTCTAATGATGAATCTGAATGATTTATTGTGCGATGTGATTTCAAAATCGGCTCACATTGATGGGTCATTATGATGGTGGATTACCTCGTCTGCGATTTATGGGGAGTTGGGTTCTGCGCTGCGAAGGCCCGACAGCAAATTTGGATTCTACATATTTTGATGCACGGTTTAGAGTTTTGAGAGAGCCTCTTGGTTTCTTGCCTAGTGCTGCAAGGCTACCCGATGATGGGGATGCAATTCATGCCTGGATTGAATTTGAAAGAAAAAATGTTGTAGCTGTTGGAAGAATACATAAAATTCCAACAGATTCTTTCGGTGCCTGCGCTGACACTGTAGAAGAAGATGCCACTCATTGTCCTGATTTTTCACCTCTTGCAAAGGATGGGATGAGAGATGCCGCAGGTAATCCCTTCCCCAACTTAAATGACATACGCCCAGCGGTCCAAATTAGACAAATGGGGACTCTTGAAGGGCATCAAAGACAAGGTCATGCTTCTACCGTTCTTATGGCACTTGAAAGTGCAGCAGTGAAGCAATGGGGTGATTGTACAGGGTTTTTACAAGCAAGAGTTGCAGCAATACCATTCTATGAATCACAGGGTTGGGTCTGCTTTGAAGGTGAATACATAGTAGATGGAATCGGATTACATTGCTCCATGTGGAAATTATTGAATAATTCTCAAACGGGTGGTGAGTAAATAGAACAAGAAGGACGTGGTGAATGGTTGCAACGTGTTCTTGTTGAAGAAATCGATGTCAGACCAAGGAAATCTAATGTCAATAAAGAAGAAAGTTATCTTCAACAATGTGCTCATGTTACTTTGTATGGAGAAAAAAGGCCGGCGGGTCATTGTGAGTTGAGGCGTTGCGGTGGTGCACTCGAGTTATGCACTGTAATTGTTGATTCAGAAAAAAGAGGAATCGGATTATCACATGAATTAGTTCGTCAAGCCTTAGCTCGTGCGGCCCAAGATCCAATTGTTTCTGGTCTGCCATTAGGAGGGCATGAACCCCCACTAATTTTCGCCTTCACTAGGTCTGCAGCGTTAGCAACAACACTAACAAAAGCGGGGTTCAAAATCCAACCAGCGAAACGAAGAATGAGTAGATTATTTCTTTGGAAAAGCGCTTCAGCAAATCTACCCGTCCGCGTACAATTTGGATTGCTTCGAGAGCGACTCGGGCGTTCTATCACCATGTTTTCCAGTGATAGGAAAAAAGCAAAACAGCAGATAAGTAATGTTGGTAAATATCATCTTTTTACTCGGATTGCTGGGCCGCTGCAACCCCAAGATGAGCCAATGACAACTGATGGAATATTCGCTCTTGGAATGAATGTCGTTAGAGTGACTGACAAAGATTTGAATGAACAAAATAACGCTTCAAGTGAACAAACCCAAGCTTGGGATGAAGGTGAATAATCATCAGATGTGGGTGAATTCAAAACGCTTTACTACTGCTCTGTATTCAATTATTTTCGCTTTGATTTCTATGTCTTGGCCTACTTTAGCGCTACTGGCAGTATTCGGCATTCGGACTCCAACTTCAATCCCATCTGTTAACCCAATAATAGTCTCACCACCGCGAATCTCGTCACTAAGACCTATGCCAATTGTTTTCTCTATTTTATCAATATGTAATATAAAATCAAACATTTTGTTTTGTTGATTTTCAATAAATCTGCGCTTTTCTCCAAAAAGTTTCAATGAATCTAGGTGTTCAACTATTTCAGCAAGGTTTCTAACAACTGGTTCCAATTCTGGCTCAGGTTCGGGTTCAGGTTCAGGTTCAGGTTCGGGTTCAGGTTCGGAAATAGAAAAAGAGAAAGATGCAAGTAATTCGTGATTGTTGTCTTTGAATAGACGAGCTTCATAGTCTCCAATATCCCACCCCTCGGAAAATGTAACAGAACCGGATACTTTTCCTTCCCCTGCTGTTTGTGAACCACTGACATATAACCAATTACTACCATGTTCACCGTGCGGTGCACCTGCCTCGAATATTCCAATCCAAGAACTACTATTTCCTGAACCGCCAGCGAAAAATACTGTTATTGGAGAATTAGGTTGGGGTATTGTTGGTTCAACCATTACGGCAGCACCTGCTGCAGTGGATAGTTGATCCATGACATTGTTTGCACTATCTTTAGCAGCATCCTCGATTTTCTGTGCCTGTGATGCAACTTCAGCCGCTCTATCTTTAGCGATGGTTTCTATTTTATCCAATTCAGTATATGCTCTTTCTCTTGCAACTTTTTGAGCAACCATAGGTAAGTGGCCAATTAATTCATCTAAATGCCGCTCAATATGGGGTCTGACTTCATCAATTTGTGCGTCTGGGTTGGCCAGAGCATCTTGGTAAACCTGCAAAGCGGAGATGAAGTCGGACTCTGATACCATTGATTGTGGGACTGTGGGGGGGGTGTTGAACTTGATGGATATTAGCGCCAATAATTATGAAAGGGGCATAATTTAATCAATATATACCAAAGTTGAATTATATCGCCCTCTAACCAAACATCATGGGAATAGCAGACAGAGGTTCATTCATGTGGTTGTTGACATCAGCCACAAATGCTTGGTTGTATGTGAAATTGATGGATGATGTTAGTGGGGCTGTTGAGACATTATTTGGTACCGGGGCGGCAGCGTGTTTCATTCTAGCAATTGTTGTTTTTAAACAAGAGCAAAGAGATCTACTTCTCAATCCTATGAAGCAAATTCAGAAAGAGGTTCATCCTGAACAAATGGCAAAGCAAGGCAAAGGTGTTTGGTATGGTGTAATCATGTGGCTGGTTGCAATGATTTTTGGCACCATTTTCTTGCCCTGAGGCCTATAAATGCTTGATGATGGTTCTGATGAATTAATTAACGGGCTTTGGCCTTTTATGAAACGGGCTTTGTTTTTGTTTCTGCCCTTTTGGGTTTATCTGATTTGTTGGAGTGCTGGCCTGCCACTGTTAATTTCTGCAATCATATCTGGCTTTTCACTTTCATCTATTATATATTTTGAGAAAAGAAAATTGAAACAGAAAATAAAGGATAATGTCAATAAGTAAAGCACCAAGGGATGATTGGGGCAGATTGT
>DASCSU010000134.1:0-3757 GCA_034399495.1 Candidatus Thalassarchaeaceae archaeon | reverse complement strand
CGGGGCATGTTCTTTCTTCGAATGTCCAGTTGATATGTGGTTGATTACGTACGTTTGGTCCCGGGGCGTCCCAAGTAAGAACACAAGTCCCAGCCTCGCCATCTGCATCAATACTGATTGGGTCCCAACTACCTTCAAAACAAATGCCAGATTCTCTATTAGTTGGTGATACAGTTTCATTTGCAACTGCTTCAAGGATGACTCTGTGTATTACCGGGGTATCAACGCCTCCATTTTTTTTGTAGATTATTACATCTCCCGGCGTTCCATGGGACTCCCAACCTTCCCATTGTCCACCCTCTTCAGTAGCCTCCGCCATGCTGACAATATTTGTCCTACGGCTTGTTGACATTACTAGTACCAAATCGCCAGGGTCGATTGCCCCAACCTCGCCATCAGAATCGTGCATCATAGAACGTGATTCAACTACAACCATGGGTGGTAGTGATCCTGTTGCTGCCCAAAGACCAACTACAAGGAGAGAAATTAATCCAATGGCAAGAAGCGCTTCACGCAACCATCCCATAGGGTTGGCCATGTCTTTCGCCTCACTCTTCTTCCGCAGCAGAACCACTGTCATCTTCAGATTTCTCTGAAGGGGTAGGGCTAGTCATGAATAGAGTGACGGCTAGTGTGAGGATGATGAGCCCTCCAACCAAATCTATGTGTGGTGCCCAAGTAGCATGATACTGTGAACCCTTGATTATCGCTGTCAAGTCTACAGTCATGTTGCGAGGGGCGCCAATAACTTCTCTTGCTAACCCAAATGTTGCATTGTATAGGAAGAAAACTAGGCCTGTTAAGGATACACCCATCAATATCTTGTTGATTCCAGGATCTTGCAGAAGAGTTGAATTTGGAAAACGCTCCACAAATCTTGAGTTCTTGGTTCCAAGCCAATTACTTATCCAACCTTGGTCTGCTTGAGGTAATTCCATCCCTTCTGGCATTTCCTTTCTAAGTCCCAATTCTACCTTTTTTGCTTCATAACGAGCGGGCCAAGCGCCTGCAAGCAACTTGACACCTTCAACTAATTCTCGTTTGTTGCTATTTAGATCTGCACGAGAATCAGTATCTAGCATTTCAATTAGTGAATTTCGCACACCTAAATAATGGAAAAATTCAGGAATGACAAATATAAGAATGACAAATGATGCCATTACTCCAACCCATGTTGCAGCAGTGTAATTTGCCCATTCGTTTGCTTCCTGTTGTGCGTTTGAAGAGAATATCATGAAGAACGCGATGGCCCATACAACTAGTGCTGCAGCTAATACCGAAAGCATCCCGAGAATGACCAAATGATTTGCTCTCTGTTTCTCCCACGCCTCGACTAAAGGCTTCGCCACCGCACGCTTAAATTTCTTCCACTGTCTGGCTCCCGACATCGCAATCCCGTTGCTTCGAGAGCCTCTTGACTGATACAGTTTTGGTAGCGAGTGTATCTATCTAATACCCAAAGGATTGAAATGGAACTCCGGACGGTCCCTAGGGGACCGCCCATGCTCCGAAGCACTTTTGGAATTAAGAAAGCAGCTTTGATGTTAGTTGCTTTGATGTGTGTGTCATCATTGCTACCCTTTGCTAACGCAGCCACAATCGAAACTCAATTTGCTGATGGTAGCACCTCTTTTTCTCACACTTTCACAGGTACAGCACATGGTGATACTGCAGGAATAAACATGCCATATGGGGCAGAGGTTTCCTCGGCATCGTTCAATTTAACAGGAACCCCGTCAATGACAACTTGGGCAAACGCAACTAGCAATTCTGACTTTGGGGGCGTGGGTTCAATTGATGGCCAGATGAACGTACCTTACTTTTCGAGTGATTACAGATACAGCATAGGCGTTGATAATGATGAAGCCCACTTGAAAGAACTCCAGAATGAAGCCACTTGGACATTGACTAGTTCAAGTGATGTTTCGAATGCTGGTGGGGCTACCCATAATACAACAGGTGGAGCAATTAGCCCTGGTACATCAGATTTGGTTGGAGCAACCACAAACAGTTATTCTAGTTATAGTGGTGGCAGTTGGAACTACGCTGGACCCGTTGTATATCAGGGTGGTAGTAATTCCACTTATGTTGCACAGTGGAGTAGTTCAAGCACATACATAGCCCCTTCCATATATCGATATAACTCTACTACAGGGGCACAAATTGGTAGCGTATCCCTCGTATACAACACTTGTACCACTTCTGTGCTATACTATATGTCTGACATAACTAGTGATGGTGATGGGACTGTTTGGGTTAGTAGTTGGAGTTACAGGTATGTCTCAAAGTGGACAGTTTCTGTTAGTTCTAGTGGTGCAGCAACTTGGACATGTAATCAATATTGGACAGTAAATACTGGGACCTACTACATGGGAGGGATCGCATTTGACCCTATTGATAATGAAATGTATGTCCTTGCAGCTCTGTATGCATATCCTAACAACAACTACTATCTTTGGAATGTCAACCGTTCTAATCCCGTTTCAGCTCTCTCTACTAAATTATTGATGTCTATTCCAACCAACAGTGGCCAAGGAAGTGGATTAGATGTTGTTGGTGACCGCGTGACTGTCAATATTCACTGCACTTACTCAAGCAGTAATTACTGTAAGGCAAAGAATTGGCACTCTCTCTTCCTAAAAGATGGTAATTGGTATGAACATCAAGGAGATGTTCTATTTCCCAATCGTGCACACAAAGGAATCGAGCCTGTTGATTCAGGCAATATTGCTTGGACTTGTCACTACAATGCGTTGTGCCCCAGTGGAAATTCCCACAAGATTTTGACTAATGGTAGATCAGTTGCTTACTCAATGGGGACACCATCTAGCAACTCGACAATAGTAACCTCTTCAGCAATTTCTTCTACTAGATCAACCAACGATATTATTCTCACTTCTGCAATCAGTTGGAAACCCGCTGGCACCGATATTGAGTACGAAGTCACCAATGATGGTGGCTCAACTTGGAAACCCGCTCAATTGGGGACTCATGTTATTTTTACAAATAGTGGTAATCAACTTGGATGGCGAGCATACCTCAATAGTACTAACGCCAACGCATCTGCCATTGTTGATTCTGTCTCAATCGGTTATACTGGCTCTTATGTGTCATCTGGATATATGCGAATGTATACTTATATGGGGAGTGTAGGCACCCGGCCAATTGGAGCTACAGTTTGGTGGAATGCTACTACTCCTGGTGGCTCTTCATTGGTTGTCAAATGGTTGACTTCGACCACCTCCTGTACTTCTACTCAAAATAATTTAGTACACAGTAACCCCGGTCAATCTGTTGAATTCGGGTCGACAACTTACAATTACTTGACCTTCTGTATCTATTTTTATGCTGGCAGTTCTGGAAATGTAGATAGCCCAACTCTTGAAGATTTTACTGTGGCACTTTATTCCAATGCCCCCAAAGATGTTGAATTAGATATTGGCGCTGATGGTTCGGATGAATGGACACACCAAGGAATTTTACTCACTACCACTAGGGCAGATGGGGCTAGTTTAGTCAATGCTCTGAATACTTTGATTCCAGATACAGGTACTGGTACAATTCTTATTCCCGTTAGAGTAGATTCATCTAATGCTGGAAAACTTGATATTAATAATTTTCAAATCACCTACACTATGCAGACTGTAAACCTTAACATCAGTTGGGAAGAGGATATGGTATTACACGAAACAATGGATTCCTATGAAGTAATTACGAGACATGTAATTGGTGAAAATGCCAATACGATTTCTTCAGC
>DASCSU010000133.1:0-3768 GCA_034399495.1 Candidatus Thalassarchaeaceae archaeon | reverse complement strand
GGGGGGGCTAGCGCGGGTAATGCTGAAGGTGGCGGGGGTGGGGGTAATTCCTCTAATTCTACTTCTACTTCTTCTGAATTATCATCAATATCGGGATATAAATCATCTAAATCTTCAATCCCTGGGGCCTCTGGTATTTCCCCAATAATTGTGTCCCACATTTCATCGAACAAAGATTGGCTGACTGGTTTTTCTAACAAAGCAACAGCTCCCACACTAAATGCTGCATCCCTAGATAACTCTAATTTGCTACGTGGGGTTGTGAAAATAATCCTTGTTTCATTACGAGATTCGCGCATTTCTAATGCGGCTATATGGCCATCTAAGCCAGGGATATCAAGAGACATTACAACAATATCTGGATCTTCTGTGATGAATATATCGACTGCCTTATCACCATCTTTACACTCTATGATTCTGTAATTTTTCTGCCGAAGAATTTCATGCATTCGATAAAGAGACATCGCATTATTATCGACTAATAGAGCAAGGGGTGCTTCACTATCAGTTACCTCAGTGACTCTGACCATCTACCCCTCTCCGATATATTGCCATGCTTAGGGTATTCATCAAGGGGTCGGCGCGTTATTCCTCTTCACCACTAGAATCTGTGGTCAATACCTCTGCTGGCGCTTCGGCGGGTTCTGTGAATGTTTTCTTCAATTCTTCAGCGGCCTCTTGCTCTGCTTGTTGTTGAGCAACTTTACTTGGCCCTTGAACAAAAATCATGCGCAATTCGGTCAGGATACCTTGTAGCACTGTTTCCTCTGCTCCTGAAAGATTGCCGTTTGTGCGCTTATGTAATACTGCAATGATATCGATTGCTGCTTTTGCTTCTGCTGTATTTACAGAATGATTGCCTTCGTGGTCGGGCATTTGCCCTAAAGCAACTAATGCTGAACGTTGTAACATCTGAATTAATCCAAAAAATTGTTGGCTCTCTTCGTTATCTAAAAAATTATCACTCATGCAAATACCTCTTCAATTAACCAATTAGGATCGAATTGTTTCAAATCATCATAATTCTGACCAACGCCTGCTAGAACTATTGGTTTACTAGTTGCGTGTGCGATTGAAAGCGCTGCTCCACCTTTTGCATCAGTATCCAACTTACACAATACCGCTCCATCAAACTTTAGCATCTTTTGAAATTCTACTGCTTGTTCAACAGCATCATTACCAGCTAATGCATCACCCACAAATAATACAATATGTGGTTTAATTACGCGGTGGACTTTTCTTAATTCTTCCATCAAATTGGATTTATTTTGCATCCTTCCTGCTGTATCAACAATTACTACATCCATACGCCTTGCTTTTGCGTGCTCAATCGCATCGCGAGAAATTGCCGCGGCATCACCGCCACGTTGACTGCTAATACAACGAATATCAAGTCGTTCTGCGTGTGTTTCCAACTGATCTATTGCGCCTGCTCGGAAGGTATCTGCTGCTGCAAGGACAACGCGGATGTTTTTTTGTTTCAAACGGTGAGCAATTTTTGCCGTAGTTGTTGTCTTACCTGTACCATTTACTCCAACCATCATTATCACAACAGGAGTATCTCCCGACTTAATCAAAGAATCAATTGTTGCATCGAAATCCCAATATCCTGCATCAAGTAGGAAATGAAGGGCCCTTTTTAGTGAGGCTTCCACTACAATAGAAAGATCTGCTCCTTTTCTTAATCTGCTCCCAATCAATTCATTTTTCAATGCCTGGATTACTTCATCAATTGATCTTTTACTCATGTCAGATTCTAGTAAAACAAGTTCTAATTCTTCTAGCATTAAATCAAGGGCTGCTCCACCTTTGATTATTTTTCCACCTTTGTCAACAACTCCCCCCCCTAGATCTATTTTGAGTTCTTTTCCACTACTAGTCTCAATTGTAGAAGGGCCGCTAGAACCACGTGGGGCGTTTTCCACCTCCACAAGTTTTCGACCTGTTGTTGAACGCATTATGTGAAGGTCAACTCGTGAACCATCGGGGCGTGTTTCTTGATTGACATCGAAACCCATTTTTTTGAGTTTTTTCCTCTCTTTTTTTGCTAGTTTTTCTTTTTGTTGTAGTTTCTTACGTTCTTTTTTATCTAATGTAGAAGGTAATGGTTGTGGTATTGGTTCATCATCTAAATCGTCCCAATCATCATCACCACCAACATTGACAATTACGGAATCGATATCCTCGATATCCTCCCAATCATCTTCATCGGGTGTGTTTTCTATTTGTAATTCAATTTCTTTATCGCGTTGAGATTCTGCTGCTTCTTTTTTGGCTAATGCCGCTAGGGCCTCTTCAGAATCTTCTTCTACAGTTATTGATTCAATGTCAGTATCATCTGCAACTTCTTTGATTCGTTTTTTGAACCTATCAAAAAATCCCAACTAAATCACCTCAATCATCTAATGTTAATTCACCAGAGATGTTTCTTTTACGTTTTTTCGGGGGTGTTTGTTGTTCTTTGATATCAGTGGGCTCGTCGTTTTGCTCATCGTCTTTTGATTGAAGAGATTCAGCGCCCTCTGTGAACTTAGCTGCAAGAGATTTTACCTTAGATTCTATTTCATTAAATTCTGATTGAAGAGTTGAAATCAATTCTTCGATATCTGAAACTCTTTTTTCTAATATCTCAATTGCTTCAGAAACTGGCCTTTCTGCTTGAATGCCACTACCAATATCAATCACCACGCCTGGATTAGTTGGGTGATCAACTAAAAGTTGGGTCCCAGAACCAAGGGGGATCATCAATTTACTAGATTCATTGGAATTGATTGATGATAAAGCAGTAATAATCTCTCGGTGCTCTACTAAAGCACCACTCAGACGTTCTATTTGATCGCCTAAAGAGGTGAGTTGTTGCCTGTTTAACTCCACCAATCTGGCGATTTGTTGTAATTCCGCTGCATCACTCACGTGCACTCACACCCGCATCGGCTAGGTTGGGGGTCATGAAGCCGCCGATAATGATTGACTGTTGGGTTATATCCATAACCAAAATGCAAACTCAATAAATCAGAGGGTGGTTAAGTGCGTATAGAAGGAAGCCGCATATTAGTTACTGGTGGCACCGGTTCTATTGGTGCGGAAATTGTAAGACAATTGTTGAAACGTTCTCCTTCTCACATTGTTGTTTTCTCTCGTGATGATTCAAAACACTTCTATTTTCAGCAAGAATTGGCAGGTTTTGATAATATTACATTTATTATTGGAAACGTTAGAGATAGGGAAGCTTTGGCTAGAGCATTTGTTGGGGGTATTGACATTGTTATCCATGCGGCGGCTCTGAAACATGTCTTAATTTGTGAACAAAACCCCACTGAGGCGGTAAAAACAAACATCTTGGGAACACAAAATGTAGTCGACATGGCAAAGGAAAAGGAAGTTAAGGTTATGATGATGATTTCAACTGATAAGGCAGTTGCTCCAACTTCAACAATGGGGGCCACAAAATATGTGGCTGAAAAATTGACAATTGATGGGAATTTGACTGGTTCAACAAAATGTGCTTGTGTGCGCTTTGGTAATGTTCTTGGTAGTCGTGGTTCTGTTATACCTGCAATGATCAAAGGGATAAGGGAGCGTGGAGAAATTTGGATTTCAGATGAACGTGTGACTCGCTTTGCTATGCCTATTCCTGATGCTGCCACTTTAGTTCTAGATGCTGCTGAATTATGTGAAGGTGGAGAAATCTTTGTGTTGAAAATGAAATCTTTCAGTTTACAACAATTAGTGAGAGTTATGAAAACAATGTCATTTGCCAAATCAGGT
>DASCSU010000132.1:0-3801 GCA_034399495.1 Candidatus Thalassarchaeaceae archaeon | reverse complement strand
AAAAATCGTGAATTAATTTATGCTTCAGTAGATATGGATTTAGAACGTTCGGAAACAAACCCGAGAGTATTCACGAAAATAAATATGATTTATCGTGTTAGGGGTGTTGACTTACCTGAAAAACTAGTTACTAGATTAATCGAACATAGTCATGCTAAATATTGTACGATTTCAAATATGTTAAAACATACAGCTGAGATAACTTGGGAAGCAATTATTGAATAATTACTGTTCATCTTCAGTGATAAGTCCAATCTTTTGCGCCACGGGGACAAGTAATGCAGGAACCCTTGCAAGTTCCCCTGCATCTTCACCTTCAAGCCATACGCCTTCTGCATACGCATCACCTAAACCAAGTTGGCTCATCCATGAATAACTAGACGACCATCTATCTTTTGAAAGACCAGCCACCAAAGCAGCTTTGCCCATCGCTCGTGCTACATCTTGTGATGCAGGGTCGTCTAAGAAAGTAAGAGTGCCTACCCATGCAGCAAGTGCTTGATCTCCGCAACCAAATCCAGCGCGTGTTAAATCATAAACAACTTCTTCTTCAAATCTTGATTCTATTTCAGAGCGACGTTGATTACTCAATCCAATCATATTCTGCATTGCATCTAACAGGCGTATGCTGTGTAGGGAAAGCGCACCATCTCCAGTCCAAGCTAATTCTAGTGCATGCCAAAATGGTGTGTTTTCCTCCATCATGAAGAGGACTCCAATATATTGCGTAAAATCTCTAAGTGTTGCTCAAAAGTTATACCTAATTCCACCCTTTTTCGAGAAAGAAGTTTCGCTTCTGCAGGATCAAGAATCCCATCAATCCAACATGTAGACATTAACATTTCATAACCTGCTATTGGTGAAAAATCCTGCTCCTGTTCCTCCACAATTTCTTCTTCTGGTTCTACTTCTGTTGGTTCTGAATCAACGGCTAACTCTTCCTCTTCTTCACTATTTGCAGGTTGTTCACCAGAAAAATAACCGGATTCATCAACGATGCCGTCATCATCATCTTCATCGTCCATAAAAGCAGCTAGGGGGTCATCACTAGCATCAGATGTGGAACCAAAAGAGCCACCGTTAGAAGATGAGACACCGAGTTCTGCAAAAGGATCTATCTCGCCATCGTCATCATCATCGCCAATTAAAGTGTTTAGAGAATCTGCAAGCGGGCCTTCAGAAGGAAGTGGGCCCGAATCCATTGCCTCGCGTAGGCGCTCGCGTGAGCGATGCAAAACTGCTTCACTTCTACCGCCCCAATTACCACCGTCTCTATGTTGTTCAATGTGAGATAACGCAGCATCGTAATCAGATGAGTCGCAACTAAGTGCCTCTTGGACTTTCAAAATTAATTCATCATCTTGAACATTTTCTGATTCAACTGCAAGAATCATCGATGCGTGTAGTATCTGTTCTGGTTCTAGCATTTTATCAACATCCAAGTCAGCTATGGCTCGCCAACAATTACTGCTGAGGCTGTTCCTTCAAAGGAGTTGCCATCAATTGTTCTAAAAAATCTATATGATATTCTTTGTGTTTTGAAATTACGATAAAATATTTTTTTATTGTGAAAAAATTTGATTGGATGTTTGTAGAAAATATTTTTTTTCACTTTCGGAAAGGTTTCTTTGCCTCGACTAACCGTGAGAAAAAAACCACTAATTTTGAGAAGTATTATGTACCCTCTTGATGGGCAATAAAATCCCGCTCGCATAATGTGGACACTTCGCAAGTGAACAATACTTTGTGACAAGCGGATAGAAGCCCGGAGAGGAGAAAATGCAGACATCAAAACGTGAAGGTGCTGATGTTGGCGTTGTTGAATCGGGTATAGTAATTGAACGGCGCTTTACAACATTTGATAAATCGGTTTACGAACAATTTGAATGGCCTAAGACTAATGTGCAATTGAAAGATGCCATGGGTAATACTGTTCGTGAAATAAAAAATATTGAGTTTCCTAAGGGATTCGATGGGGTGCCTGGTAAAATTGCTGCTGACAAGTATCTGCGCAAAGTTGTACCGGGTATTGATCATTTAGTGAAAATACCAGAAGATGGTGTGCCTGAATGGTTATGGAAGTCCAAGCCAGATGAATCAAAAAAGAGTGGTGTTGATGAATGGGACGGCAAAGAAACTAGCGGGTGGCAACTCTTTCATCGGTTAGCTGGGTGCTGGACTTATTGGGGTTGGAAGCACAATTACTTCGCTTGCGAAAATGATGCTCGCGCATATTATGATGAAATGTGTTACTTACTTGCTAGCCAACGTTCAGCGCCAAATAGCCCACAGTGGTTCAATACTGGATTACATTGGGCTTACGGGATTGAAGGCCCGGCTCAGGGACACTGGTATGTTGATTCATCAACTAAAGAAGATAAAAAGTCTGTAAATGCATATGAAAGACCTCAGCCTCATGCTTGCTTTATTCAAAGTATAGAAGATAAATTGGTTGGGGAAGGGGGGATTACAGATTTAGTCGCCAGAGAGGCACTGCTCTTCAAATTCGGGTCTGGGACGGGTAGTAACTTCAGTACTATACGAGGTGATGGAGAACCCCTATCTGGTGGTGGCCAAAGTAGTGGATTGCTTTCATTCCTAATGATTCTTGATAAAGCGGCTGGTGCTATAAAATCTGGAGGGACTACACGCCGCGCTGCTAAGATGGTAACTCTTGATTTAGATCATCCAGATATACAACAATTTGTTAATTGGAAAATGAAAGAAGAAGAAAAAGTGTCGGCTTTGATCGCTGGCGCGTCTTCGTTACAAAATAATGCAAATAAAATTCTTGAAGCAATTGAATCATATGATGGCCCCCTAGATGATAAAACCGATGTGACTAAAAATATTAAACTTGCAAAATCTATCAAGCGAGCAATAAATGCAAGTATTGCTCAACCCCACATCAAACGCATTGTAGATTTAGCAAAACAAGGATACACAAATATGTCATTTGAGCAATTTGATGCTGATTGGCAAGGTGAAGGTTATCTGACAGTTTCTGGACAAAATAGTAACAATTCTGTACGAGTTCCAAACAATTTCATGGATGCCGTGAAATCTAATAGTGATTGGAATCTTTACTGGAGAACTGAGAAAAGTTCTGCAGAAGAAGAAGGGCGTACTCCCGTGCCATGTGATACTATGCCAGCTCAGGAATTATGGGATGATATATCCATGGCTGCCTGGTCATGCGCAGATCCTGGAGTTCAATTTGATACTACCATTAATGACTGGCATACTTGTCCTGAAAGTGGGCGGATAAATGGGTCAAATCCATGTAGTGAATATATGTTCATAGACAATACTGCGTGTAATCTTGCAAGCATTAATTTGCTTCATTACTATGATAAAGAACGTGGTGTGTTTAATGTTGATGATTATGTGCATTCTATTAGATTGTGGACTGCCACTTTAGAAATATCAGTTCTGATGGCACAGTTCCCTTCACAGGAAATATCTCGTCTTTCTTATGAAACAAGGACCTTGGGTCTAGGATTGTGTAATATTGGTTCACTATTGATGCACATGGGTATTCCCTATGATGACCCACGTGGCTACGCTATATGTGGGGCCCTAACATCTATTATGACTGGTGAATCATACAAAACCTCTGCAGAAATGGCATCTTTCCTTGGGCCTTTTGAGCAATATGAAGCAAATAGTGAACACATGTTGAGAGTTATGCGTAACCATCGACGTGCAGCATACAATGTTGATGGGGGTGAATATGAAAACCTCTCTATATTACCAATTGGGATTAATGCAAAAAATTGCCCTAATGATTTGTTGGAGGCG
>DASCSU010000131.1:0-3825 GCA_034399495.1 Candidatus Thalassarchaeaceae archaeon | reverse complement strand
AAGGCGTGATATTATGAAAGGTCAAGCCCCATCTTACTGGATTACTCCGGAAACTCTTGTGCGCGGCCTGTTTGAAGATGGTAGTGACGAACTAATACTTCTGAATCTAGCGGCATGCAATGCTATTGAACTACATGCAGATAAGAAATTATGGAATTCCATCTTATGGTTATTGGTCAATAATCTGAAGAGAGATGGTAAACCAATTATCACAGGCAAAGAGTTGGGTGAATTACGTGCACGACTTCCAGTGGTTTTTCACTGAACATCATTCTTTGTTCTTTGCGTCCCACCATTGATGCCCATAGTAAACCCACTGTTCCATGTTCCAACCCATGGGCAGCCCACCCTCTGGTAAGGGGGGCGCTCCTGGTGGTAGTTCTGAGGTTGTTGAATCAGGTGTAGGTTGCTTCTCTTCAGGAACAGGCTCGGGGGCCGGCTCAGAAACATTTGATGCTGGCTGTTCAGACAATCTTTCAATTAATTCAGCCTTTTTCCCAGATACTGGTAACCCAGCCGCCTTCAGGGCAACTTTGAGTTGAGCTACAGTCATGGAATTATAATCAGTTTCCTCTGAAACTATGTCTGTAGTAACTTCTTCATCTGAGGTGAACTTACTCGAATCAGGAACTGCACTTGGCGTAGCAGCATCTTCATCTATTTCCCATAGTTGTTCTTCGGTGATTCCGTCACCAAGTTTCTCACCTTCCCAACCTTTTTCTTCAGTAATCCCACCGCGAGATTCAAACTTTTCACCTTCATCCCATGCTTGCAATTCCTTAGTTGCATCTTGGTGGGTATACTGGGCATCAGTAGCACGTTTCGATAGTGAAGTGCGCACCAATCCAATCAATCCCCACATAGCAAGAATTCCTGCAATTAAGGCAATTCCGATTCCCCCACCATAAATGAGGAAATCCTTGATTAATTTTTCCGTCTTTTCACTAGAAGAAAGTTCGCTACTATCATCGCTACTATCTTCAGGAATATACACTACATCACAATTGTTGTAATCATCTGAATATTTGATACAATATTGTTCTAGTGTCCAAACAGATGGATCCAAGTCATCCCAATCTGCATTATCTCCTACTCCATCTCTATCGCTATCTACCCACTCAGACTTATTTGTAGACCAATCTTGATGGGGGTTTTCTGTTCTTTCACCACTATCCTCGTATCCATCGCCATCTGAATCAATACAACCAAATCGCTGGATAGTGACATATTTGTTTTCAACGAAATCAAACTCTATTCCACGCGTGCTATTACCCCACTCTGCAGGGCACCAATCTGGGTTGTTCCCATTCAAATTGTCTCCATAATTGTCCTGATCTGTATCACACCATTGCGTGTTATCTTGAGGGTAGGCGTCTGGGCCATTTGGATTAGTTACTGAGCAAGGTACATCTCCTTGGCTTGGGTTACTGTAACCATCTCTATCCGAATCTGGACATCCCTCACGATCTTTGTATGAGTTTCCAGGTGAATTGATGCAATCGTCAGGATTTGTTCCATTAGGGTTGTCCCCTAATCCATCTCCATCAGAATCTAACCATTGGGTAGAATCATCAGGGAAGTCGTCACCATCGGTACCTAAGGTGTTATCACCATATCCATCCCCGTCGCTGTCTATATACTGATCTTCATTGTTAGGGAATGCATCACCATTGGTACCACCTGCATTGTCCCCTTTTCCATCTCCATCAGAATCAGCCCATTGACTTGGGTCTTGAGGGAATTTATCTGCATTATTGCCCTGTTGATTGTCTCCATATCCATCACCATCTGTATCTGTGTGTTGTGTTGAATCATTGGGGAATGAATCTAAGACATCTACAATTCCATCGTCATCATTATCAACGTCAAACATCAAAATATCTGACTTATCTGAAAACGATACTAGTAAGAAAAATGACTCATTCAAACCTGATTTAATCCCAACAACATCACCAAGTGATGAAAAGATATCATTTTCAGACAGAGTTGTTTTATTCAATTTAGATAAGTAGCCATTATTTGTACCGACAACCAAGTCACCATTTTCCATTAATATGACAGAATGAATCGTGCCACCGTTTGTAAGATATGCATCTCCAGTTTTTTGCCAATTGTCTGTAGAATATGTCACTAGTTGCCCAGTTGTTGTGGCAACTAGTAGAGTATCTCCATCGTCAAACAAATAGAGGCCAGAGACATCGCTCTCTATATCCATCAAATCAGTTTCATGGGTGCCATTTGCAGCAGATACACGAATAATTAAATCTCGACCACCAGTAACAATCCTTCCATCTGATAGGCCAATAATAGATGATAATTTAATGGCATGCCCCACTGTAGTTACTCCAGTGTCTAGAGTATCATCATATTTCATTGCATATTTGTAGACGCGATTACTAACCCAAAGTTCTCCTTGACTACTCCATGCAATATCATCAACCCCACTAGAAACCGGAATGGAGTAAAGTACTGAATGTAATTCTGTAGAAATTACAATCACTCCATTTTCAGTACTAATCGCCAATCGATGTTGATTATTGTCAATTGCTCCACTGTTGATTGTAGTGTTTAGATCTACGCTCCATTGTTGAATGAGGGTTCCATCATCCTCCAAATCATACGCAGTAATCAGCCCAGATTCATCTGCTATTACAGTGAGTCCATCATAAGTCTGCCACCAGCCTGATGTGCTAGCATTAATTTCATTTATCGAGCCTGCATTTGCAAGACCTGTTCCGGTGGCTGTAGTGGAAAAAATAAGTGGAATAAATACTCCAATTAGTAGAATAGTGGATAGTCCCAACTGTCGTCGCATAGTGTCCTTAGATGCGTTCTACCTTTCAATGCGGCGATTACTCGATTATCTGAAAATTGACCTTGTAAATCAATTTTCTAATCATTCTTCTTCTTGAACTGCTGTTTTTACAGGGGTAAGGGTTGGCTTTACTGGAGTTAATTTGGCAACCTTTGGTGCTGTTGTTGGCTTGAGTACTTTGGTACTAGTCTTAACTGGCTGTAATGTTGCAGTTTCAACTGACTTAGGCTGGAGAACAGATCGGCGAACTGGCTTTAGTACATCGTTTTTCTTTACCTCTCCTTCTTCTGTTGAGGGGCGAGTGAGTTCTAGGGGTGATTCGTCATCACGAACTAGGCGGCCACCACCAGGAGGACCTCTCTTAGAAGGGGCCCGTGAAGGTGCATCACCTTGAGGTGGAGTTTGAACTAGGGATCCACCGCCAGGTGGTCCCCGTGAGATCTTTTCGAGCATTTGGGAAGTATCTTCTATTACTTTTTCATCATCTTCCTCGTCATCATCCCAATCATCCTTTTCTGCAATATCCATTAGAGTAGAAGGTGAAGTATCAGCATCTTGGCCTAGTTCGCCTTGAGAAACAATCTCTTCCTGAGCTATGTCACTTAGTGAACGGGCAGGCTTTTGGGATTCAGCATCAACCTTGACAGGTGGCCTAACTGGTGATAAACGACCTGCTAAACTAGAATCTGCTGTTGGTCTAGGTATTGTTGTGGTTTGTTGTGGGATTGCTTCAGGTTCTACTTTTTGACCAATTGGCGCACGCGCAGGCGCTAAACGACCCCCGGCCGGCTTGAGTGAACTTCCAGGTGCTGCCTGTAAACCAGTCCCGATTCGGGCTGCACTAGGCTGACCTAAGCGACCTCCACCTCGCAAGCCACCCAACTTACCTGTGGCTGTTTCAGGCATTTGCCCTTGGGCGCCTTGTAGTGCACCCATCCAACGCTCTCTACGAGCAAGCACATCATCTTGAGATTTCAGATTTTCAGATTCATCTTCCATCTGCTTGAGTC
>DASCSU010000130.1:0-3994 GCA_034399495.1 Candidatus Thalassarchaeaceae archaeon | reverse complement strand
TCACAAACGGATGCGGCATTCAGAATGAATGCTCCCGGACCATGGGGGTGTGGTGTAATGGATAGCACTGGGGGTTTCGAACCCCTAAATCCCGGTTCGATTCCGGGCACCTTCACTGGTCTGGGTATTCACACGGGGTATAGTGTAGTGGATATCATGGCAGACTGCGACGTTGCCAACCCGGGTTCGAATCCCGGTACCCCGACCAAATTACAAATATGGAGAAAAATGAAAAGAAAGAAAATAAGAAAAGGATGAGAAATATGTTGAATAGAAAAATAGAAAAAATGATAATTGCTTTGACTAAATTGATTGAAGTTACGACAATTAATTTCCAGATGGAAACAAAAATTAATCAATTGAGAATAGATGAATGGAACACTTGTAGAGAGGATGACAGCGTACAATGTAGTTGTGAGGAAGATGCCTGTTGGCCAGATGATTTCGAGGAGGAGTGGGAATGAGTGAAACTTGGACGCCTAATATGAGCGCCCCTCTATGGGATTCTCATGAAGAGGGTGAGCCTTGTGGCCCCTTCTTCCATAATCTGGATATTAGACACATCAAACAATCAGGCCCCAGTTGCGTACCAACTACCCTAGCAATGCTAGCTAAAGCAACAGGAGCAGATGTTAATCCAGAGGATTTCATGCCACTCATTAACTCACAATCACCTCACACATGGTCCAAATCTCTAGAGCCCTATGGGCTTCAGTTAGCCTATTGTAACCAAGATGTGAGGAGATTAGAGTATTATATTGACGAGTTAGTAGAATACGACGACCTTTTCCTCATATGCTTCTATTCTAAAACACCTCCAAGTGACCCCGATGTCAATGGGAAATTGTGCACCGCACACATAGTAACTTTGCACAAAGGCGTAATAATCGATACTGCAAAAAGAGGTAATTACTCAGTCTGCAAAGCCATTGATTACCCTAGACTAGGTAGGGAGACAAAGAGAATTTTCAGAGTTGTACCTAAAGGCCATCCGAGGTGTTTGTAATGGGGGATGATAAGATGACACCATACAATTCAAAAATTCCTGTATCACTATATCAATGGCTTCTTGAACAGCCAGCAAAGGAACAGGAGAAAGTTGTGAAGGAGCTCTTTTACAATAATATATTGAATATTTCAGATATGATTGATTTAGTCAATTATGAAACTATTAACTCTTCAGAAGATAATTGCCCAACAATCCATTCTATACTTTGGTACGGCTCAATCATAAGTCAACTAGAGACTGATTCGAACTGGGACCCAAAGGGGATCTACCACTATGAAACAACAGTAGGTATAGTTTCAGATTATGGAGTGTGGGAAATTGAGTTGCTGCCAGGTGCTTGGAGTAGTGATACAAACACACCTTCATTCAATGTTGAATTACATAGGGCTGATAAAACACACAATGTCTGTATTGATACAGTTAGCAAAAAGGAGTTGCCAGTAGGTGACAGATTAGCAACTCTCGTCTTGGCTTGTTGGAATGATGAAGAAACTGCAAAGATTGTAGACACCTTTGCTAATGCAATGGGAAAACCTCCGCCCAATACAGACCCCGCCATAGCAACATGCCCGAATTGTGGAATGCTAAACAACAATTTCAACTATGAAATCGGCCATACCATGTGCGAGTGCCAGAGAATTTACGATTGCCCTACGTGTGACAGAATGCAATTTACTGAACATGGACAGTGCCCTTCATGTGTCGCAAATTATGCATGAATAAGTGGAGGTGTGGAAAATGGATGGAAGAATTAGTTTCTATTGTGATATGTATCAGAATTACTCTGCAAGACAAATTGAGTGGATTCAAAAGAATCTTATTGACAGAATCGATATGCATAGATATACTATGAAGGAAATTTACTTTGTTGACCACCCCTCTGCTTCTGAGGGGGAATACAATGATTGGTGGCACAGTATTCTTTGCAACGATTGGCAGAATGATATCTGGTTTATGTCTGAAGAAAAATTTGAGTATCATTGGCCAATGATTTCAGCACATTTCCAGCAACATAAACAAGAGGGAGAATAATGACTATAAAATATCTACAAATATATTTGCATAACACTACCTATTGGGAAGAAATAATAATCACTCAAGGAATTGTGAAAAAGAACCCTCAATATTCATCTGTGGCATTGTTTGAGATTCTATTCCCCACTAAAGACCATGAAGATTTCATGGAATGGAGACATCATAGAAACTTCAATCAATGGGAAAACGAAATATTTTCAATGGATGATGACATGTTTGAATATTATTGGCCAATGATTGCCAAGTTGCTTTTAGATTATCAAAATTGATCAACGTGAGCGTCGGCGAGACTTTGCTTCTTTTCGCACTAAACTCTCAATGGCATCTATATCTACCCCTATTTCACTGCGTAAACCTTCAATCTGCTTCTTTGTATTTTTCGAGAGTTTGTCAGGCACATACAATTTCAATAATACAGTCACATTACCTCTCCCACGGCCACGTGGTCGTGGAAAACCTCTCCCATTTAATTCAACTGTATCCCCAGGAATTGAAGAGGAAGGAACGACAATTTCCAAATCTTTACCATCAACATGAGGGAGTTTTACAGTAGTCCCCAGTAGCAGTTCAGGGTAACCCAATGGTAGAGCCATGAGAAGGTCTGAGCCATCTCTTTCATACCATTCGTGAGGCTCTATATTCACTTGGATGTATAAGTCCCCTGGTCGGCCACCGCCGCCACGTCTTGGCTCCCCTCGGTCACCCATTCGCATCCTAGTTTCATCAGAAATTCCAGCAGGTATTGTAAATCGAATCGTCTGCTTCTTCTTTTGACGCCCTTCTCCTCGACAGGGCTTACATGGATCAGTAATTTTCCTACCTGAACCCCTACATCCAGGACAATCTGTAACAATCTGTTGAACGAATGGACCTACCTTCCGATTCTGTGCTACTTGCCCCTGCCCTCCACAGGTGCCACATGTTTTGACACCATGAGGAGTTGCTGCTGCGCTGCCATCGCATGCTTCGCAAGGAACTAGGAGATTAGCTTCAAGTTCTGTTTCGCCACCTAACATCGCCAACTCCATTGAAATTGAATGGCGAATCAGAATATCATTTCCTCTATTCGAGCGTCGGGACCCACCGCCACCACCAAAAAATTGTGAGAATACAGATTCAAATCCACCGCCGCTAAAAAGATCATCAAATGATATGTTAACTCCTTCAAAACCACCTGGCCCAAATGGACCGCCACCTGGTGCATCATGTCCAAACATGTCATAGCGACTGCGCTGTTCAGGATTTGATAAGACTGCATACGCCTCTTGAATCTCTTTGAAACGAGATTCTGCATCTGGGTCATCAGGATTCTTGTCAGGATGGTTTTTCCTAGCTAAACTCCTGAAGGCTTTTTTCAACTCATCATCGCTTGATTCACGACCAACACCGAGAACTTCGTAGTAATCTCGCTTAGCCATGACCTCACCACTAAAGCAACGCTGACAGCCCGACAGTTTTCAATCTGACCACCCAATCAAGTCAGAGATGAACCACAAGTCTGGCAATTACTTCTCCCAATAGGATTACGTCCGCCGCAATCCAAGCAAATTTTTGTTTCTTTGCCAACGATCTTCCCACCACCAATAGATTCACCCAGATCATCGAATAACTGGTCTTCACGAGAAATTCCAGCGGTCCCCATCTGACCGCCACCAACTTCTGGTTTTGGCTTGGGTTGAGGTTTTGGCTTAGCCTGTTCTTTAGGCTTAGGCTCAGCCTTCTTTTTCTTACTCTCAACTCGTTTATCCTCAGCAGCCAGTTCAGCCAACATGTCATCAACATTAGTTTGACCAGAACTACTTGATTTCATCATCTCAACAGCAGCACCGGATAATTTTGGTATAGAGTCAGAATCTCCTGCCAAACGGGCAGCTGACTTTCGCACATGATCTTCATCGAGTAATGAACGGACATCCTCCTTAGGGGCATCTGCATCTAACTCATCGGTAT
>DASCSU010000129.1:0-4026 GCA_034399495.1 Candidatus Thalassarchaeaceae archaeon | reverse complement strand
AAACCCCCAAATTACTGTAACAACTAGCCCTGATTCACTTAGTGGTCCTTGGACATTAGATGGAGAAATCCTTAGGATGGGCGGTAGTGGTGAAAGTACAATTTCAATAGGAATTTTCCGAGTATTGGGTGAGACTGAAACCAGTGTTAGCAATTTCCAACTAACCTTTAGTGATACTTCCCCCTTACAATCTTGGCAACAAGTATTGACCACATCTGAACTACAGTCCAGTGAACCAGGAACTCATACATTGAGGGTTCGAATTGACCCAAGTAGGCAGGTCGCACAATCCATTCAATTCAATGATGACCTTGACACTCAAATTGTTATTCATCCCGAACCAAATGTAGTCGTTTCCCCCCACGCGTCAGTATCGAGTGATACAGTATTATCTGGCGAGCAGGTGATTTTTGAGGTCACAGTTCTAAACACAGGTTCCCTACCAGTAATTGGTGATTTAACTGCTACTTTTGATAGCAATACTCTTACTCCACAATTGTCACTTGGTATCCCAGCAGGTGAGGAAAGAACCTTCACTTTCCAAGCAACCGCAGCAGGTGATGAAAATGGAGTCCTACAGTTCATCGCTACGTGGGTACCAAACCCCGCAAGTTATGATTTAGCAAGTAATGACAATACTGCCTTCGGCACGGTCAGTCTGCGCAGTAATCTTGGGCTTCGATTCCTTGCTGAGAGTGAGACTTGGACTCCTCAACACACCCCTCTTGTAGTGGGTAATACTTACACTTACACTATAGAATTAATTTCTGAAGAAGGTTCTGGAACAGAGACCTTCACATGCCAGAATCATGGGGACAATGTTGCATTGAGTACTCAAGAATTAAATTTCTCGTCATCAGGATCTAAGAGCACAGTCATCTGCTCGTTCAAAGCAGAACAGGCAGGTTCGTATGAATTGTATGTTATACCAGATGGAAGCAGTGTTGCAACTTGGACAGCCACATGGTCAATTTCTGCAACTAGTAATGACGGCGAATCTAGTCAAAATGCCAATAATAATCAAGCAGTAGTGCTCTTTGTAATTGCAGGTGTGCTTCTAATTGGTGTCCTCATTGCTGCAGTAATATTGACTCGCACAAACGATGAAGAGGCAGAAAGAGAAACTTACGAGTACTGTCCGTCTTGTGATGGTGAGATTGAAGGAGATGAGGATATTTGCCCTCACTGTGACTTTGATTTGGAAGAGGGGCTTTCACAATTCCATGATTGTTTGTCATGTGGGACGAACATTCCAGATATGATTGAGCATTGCCCTTACTGTGGCACTGTTCAGGACACATCATCCTTCTATGAGAAGAGAGAGCGCAAGGTGCGAGTAGTCGAAGAAGTTGAAGAAGAAGTTGAAGAGGACCTAGATGAAGTAGTCTTAGGTACAGACAATTATGGTGATGCCATTCAAGAAATGGGATACGATGAAGAGCAGTTAGAATCTGAATGGGATGAACATCTCAGTGAAGCGGAGCGAGAGATTGATGAGGCAATTGAAGAACGCGAAAAACTAGCTGAATTGACAGAAGATGAGGCTGAGGAAGAGTTGGTAATGACTCAAATGCGCCAAACTCATGAAATACATAGAGTAGATCTTGACGAAATGCTTGGTGACAAGGAATCACGCAGGCATCTGCAAGATCAAGATGTAGAATTAAGTGCATCAGATGCTAGTATCCGTGAAGATATATTCAAGATTACAGGTGAAGATGGCATCCTCCCAGGCCAAGATGTAGAAGTAGAGTTCATTCCTGATAACACAGTTGTAGGTAATGAGTTGAAAGACACCAAAGAGGTCACAGATTTCACAGTTGAAGATGAAGATGAACCTCCAAAACAGGCAGTGGTCGAGAAAAGTAGTGAAGAGGAATCATCAACTGAAGATGTTGATGATAGTGATTCAGAGGAAAGTGATGATTCTGATGATGAAAGTACTTCTAAACGAAGGCGACCAGTACGTCGTCGTGGTAACGGAGATGAATAAGCAAAATATCTCTTAATGCTTGTTTATCCACATTTACCAAAGGGTTTCAAAAGATGTGCTCTGTGGAGTAGATGCCTGAGTGATGACGAGTGGGACCGCCGATTTAGTTTGACGACCCCTATGAGTGCTGACAGGCAAACAAGCCAAATTAGACAGCCAAATGACCGCCGCCTTGAAATGAAAGGTACCGTGTAGAATATTTGATGCGAGCACGTCTAGCTCTTGTGTTAGCGCTGTTGTGTTTCTCAACCAGCATGCTTTCTGGATGTATAGGGCTAGTTGCTAGCCGTGAACTGATGGAATGGAATCGCGGTGAACCAGAAACTGATCAAGTGCCTATTTCGTATGGTTTTGTAAACACGTTCGATTCAACTAATCCAGAGGATATTATTTTCAATCCAGAGCCAAAACAAATTAGCATTGATTTAGAGGTTAAGGAAATGCGTGTGTTTTTCCGCGTACAGATGCCGTATAGTGAAATTGGTGGAGTTGATACTGCAAATGTAACTAGTACAGTAAGGTATGTTCATGCTAAATTATGGGAGCCCGATGCTAACAAGAATACAGATGCCCCATTTTGGGAGGAAAATACGACTACTGATTATTACCCTCCAATGAGGAGATTTTATCCACCTTTTGATGAAGGTGTATGGGAATTAGAGGTCAAGGCTCAAGGATATGGCTGGACATCACCAGTAGAGCAATTGTCATTTCACGATGAGTTTGAAGTTTCAGTAACTGTGATCAGGCCTTGTATTCTCTTCCCTGAATTAGAAGGTACAGGGGAATGCATACCTGTCTAAGTTAGTGGCATTGGACATCTGTGTTTTCTAGAGCAGGATTTGCACTTCCCCCTCCTCGTATGATTTCTCTTTGATCCACCTTCTACCATCAACCTCTGTATCTCTTTTAGTTGCCCCATCAATTCCGCTTTGCTATTTTCGTCCCATTCAATTTTGTGAAGGTCCTCTTCACCATATCTCAATATTCCGTAACTGGTTTTGTTATTGGTCATTTCAGAAACAAGGTGAAGGTATGCATAGAGTTGTAGCTTGTGACTAAAGTGAGGTTGTTTAGGGATGTTGCCAGTTTTTTGCTCAACAGGAACTATTTCGTTTTCTATAATGACAATTTGGTCTGGGCGTCCACGTAAGCCCGTTTTTTCATCATGCAGGAGTTCTGATGTTTTTGAGTCATCGTTGTAAACAATAGAGGTGCCAGAATCTATTCCTAATTTGTCCCCACGAACTTCAACATCTGATGAACTTCTGAGTACACGTTGCAATTGTCTAGTAGCAAAAAGGGTCCAAAAAATAGTTGCGATTATAATAATCGAGGTCGTTAATTTTGGAGAAATTATAGTTGAATATAGTGCAAAACCATGTAAGGCAATAGTGAAACTGCCAAGAATAACACTAAATTCTACAGTTCCACCAACCCCCCATCCAATTTTTACTGGTTTTTTAGATTCAAAATACAATAACCCGATATCTTCGGCTTCAAATTGTGAAGGTTTAGGAGGTTGGGCATATCCAAAAGGGTAACCGAGTAACTTTCTCCATGGTAGCACTAATAGAAGAACTGCGCTAAATAGCCAAACTAGGGCAAGCAAAATGAGATAAAGTGCAAAGCGAATTAAATCATCTTCGCTGAAGATTACATTTTCTGGTGTAACCAATGCATTTCTGACAAAGAATAAGACAATGGTATCAAGTGTCAGGGTGACAACTACTGCAAACCACCAAGTCCAAATGACCATGTCTTTACGTGCTTGAATATCCTTCTCTTTGTAATCCTTAATTTCAATTTCAATTTCTTTGTGTTTTTTTTGCCCTTGTAATATTGCTTCACCTGAACCACTAACCCCGGAACGTGCAAGGTGCCATGATAGTGGGCAATACGCGTGTCGTTCTAGATCACTGGCTGAAACTGGTAATGGGATTCCCTCAGAATCACGCCAAATTCCATCATCATCTTGTGTTGCAATTGCAAGGTTATCCCTCATATCAGATTTTTCAGATTCGATGGTGTGA
>DASCSU010000128.1:0-4052 GCA_034399495.1 Candidatus Thalassarchaeaceae archaeon | reverse complement strand
ATCTCTACCAAGTAAATTCTGGTGGGCCATTTACTAGTGTAAGTGCTCCAGATGTTGATCTAGATGTCTGGTCTCCAATTTCATGCCCATGCAAGGAAACATGGGCCGCTAATGGCCAACCTGTTTGGGATAGTGCGATAAATTATTACGCTGGTAATTATGTTGTAGAATGGCCAGCTGGTAGCACAACATTGTATATCTCTGAAGCAGGAGGAATAACTGGTGCTGGAGAGCCGGGCGTAGATGGGCATTGGATACCTTGTGACCCAACAACGCCCTATACTAGCCCATGTGCTGGATTGACAGTGGTGGGTGTATGGGATGCAACAATAGGAACTAATATCGCGACTGGTGAAATTTATGAGTATTCAGATAATCTCTACGAAGTAAATTCTGGTGGCCCATTTACTAGTGTAAGTGCTCCAGATGTTGATCTAGATGTCTGGACACCTATTGATTGTCCATGTAAGGAAACTTGGGTAGCCAATGGCCAACCTGTTTGGGATAGTGCTAATACGGGCTATCCTGGTAATTATGTTGTAGAGTGGGGAGCAGGTACAGGTATATTGTATATCTCTGAAGGAGGAGGATTAACCAGTTCAGCGGGTGAGCCAGGTGTTGACACACATTGGACTCCTTGTGTTGAACAAACTCCAATTGTTGATGAAGAGAAGGGTAGTTGGATTCCTTCAATAGGCATCTTTGGAACTCTAATTGCGTCAAGTTTGGGATTGATTGTTGCTACTCGCCGTCGTGAAATAATTTGAAAAAATGTTTGATGATATGTATTCTTAAACTATTGTTGGATAGTGATTCTATGCGTTTACATGTGCTGTGTGCTTTTGTTATGATGTTGGCAACTTCTTTTGCGGGTTGTATTGGTGATTCGGATATTGAACAAATTACTGATGAAATTATAGATGGTTGAGTAACATGGATTTAGTTTCAAACCTCACTGAGGGAGGTGATGGTAAAATCACTTATCTCTCTGCTAGCCCATTTGAAATCCATCACATACTCTGTAAATTAGAATCGGCACAAAGGCATCCTGTATTTGGGGAACTTATTTTTCCTGATGGGATGACTGGTGAGTTGGTTCCTTGTATTGTGGCATGTCATGGAAGTCGTGGTTGGGCAGATCATCACCAAGACCACATAAATAATTGGTTAGGTGCTGGATTTGCAGTATTTTGTATCAATAGTTTTGATTCAAGGGAAGTTGATAGCACAGTCGAAAGCCAAATGATGGTCACATATGCAATGATGTTAAGCGATGCTTTTGAAGCACTCAAATTACTCAATACCCATCCCCTAATTGACTCTGGAAAAATTGCAATAACTGGTTGGAGTTTAGGTGGTACTGTTGCACTATATTCTGCATGGAAGCCAATTGCTGAATCATTGGCACAAAATGGTGAGAGATTTGTTGCGCATATGCCATTTTATCCGGCTGCCCATTTACGCCCAGAGGATAATAGATGGCAAGATGTACCCATCAAAATATTCCACGGAGAAATGGATGATTATACTCCACTAAGTCTTGTTCAAGGACTAATAGATGAAGTGAATAAAATTGGAGTTAGTATGGAATTAGAAATATATCCTAACTCGCACCACTCATTTGATTCAAAGGAAGAAATGAAATGGTTGCCAAATGCAATAAAATTAGATGAGCGTACTGTTCAGATAAGTCTTGAAGGGGAAATGTGGGGAGAAATAGAAGATGGGATTAAAGTGCCCTTAAATGAACCACATGAACGTTTAGCTGCATTCAATTTGGTAAAGAATGTAGGAGCACATGTGGGTGGTAATTCTGATGCTAGAAAACGTGCGCTACAGGGTGGTACTGAATTCTTACAACATCATCTGAAATAACTTTCAAGATTGATTGGGATAATTCTACTCTGTGAATTGTGGGGTGATCAATATATTACTTCCATCACGATTTATTATTGGAATTTCTAGAGTGGACATTGATGGTAAAATGTGAACAGTGCATGCACTACCACAAGCAGGGGCGAGATAATCCTCTCCGGTATCAGTAAAAACAAATTTTAAGCCGTGGCCCGCTGGAAGAATAGCATCTATTGCTTGAAACTCCATCATCATAGTTACTTGTTGGCCAGGGAATACTGTTTGAGCATCATAACCGCCAGCATGGTAACGAATATCCATTGTAGCGTGACCTAACCTGAGCCCTGTTTCTAAGTCTTGCATTTCAACGAATACTTGCCCACCATCAAAAGTTGGGGATGCAGATAAGTGAAGTGATGCTAGCCCAGAAATGTGTAAATCTGTTCCATCGCTCAAAGCGGGGCAGTCTACAGTAACACTCTGGCCACCACCAACAACAGGTAAGCCGCCACCAACAAATAATCCTGAGTCGCTACAATCACTCATGTCTAAGACTATGCGCTCGACATCTAGGGGGGGCCATGATTCTTCGATTCTCCATTCTCCATCATTACGTTGCACCTGTGTATAAAGTGCTGGCTTTGGCCCGATATCCTTGAGATAGTATTCCATCCACTCAAACAAATCTTGAGCCCAATCCCAACGGGTCATGTTGTGAATTGCTTCACCCCCATAACCTGAATCTTGATTGTTGTGTTTGGTCCATTGATCGGGATAGTTGTGTTCCCATTGGCCAATCATTCCAGCAACTTCGTATCCATTGTCAATGTATTCTTGATACCAATTAGTTCCAGGTGGGCCGCCGAAAACTTGGTGGGGGTCAACATTCCAATCTTGAAGTCCTTGAACCCAATAGATACTGCCATTGTATTTCCCGAGTGCCTTGTCAATGTGGCTGCGCTCATCGTAGTAATTGTCCATGTAAGGGTCGGCTTCACCAAGCCCATATCGTGTTGGTCCAGCAAGGAATCCTTCAATGACATCTGCACACATATTGTCAAGATCATCGTCATCATAATCAAGAATACTACCACCATAATTGGAATGCATTACTTGACTACGCGCTTCAGCACTACCGTTTTTGTATAGAAGTGGACCTAGTGCTGTAGTTCCTGAAATAGGTACAATTGTTTTGAGGTGACTACTACCCTGGGCGGCTGCTTCCCATGCTGTGGCACCTTCGTATGATTTACCATAAATTGCAACATTGCCGTTACTCCAATTCTGTTGACCTAGCCATTCAACTGCTGTGTGTATGCTAAGTCCCTCGCCATCTCCACGATAATCAAAACATCCTGTGCTTTCTTCTGTAGCAAATACTGCTACTTGTGCAAAAGCATAGCCATGGGGAATGAAATTATCGTAGATAAATTCACCTCGACCACCACCTACAACATTCGTCGGAGATGATTCATCACCTGGTTGGCCATACGAAAAATAAGGACTGATTACTGATATTACTGGTACTTGGTCACCTTCTTCGGTATTGCTTGGCAGCCAATATGAAAGGTGTACTGTAGCTGATTGTGGACCGCCTTCCCACACACCAGTTGTATCGATATCGATGAATGCTTCTTGAACATCTAATGCGGTGTGTGGGCCTTTTTCTAGTAAGAAGGAATGGGTGTGGGATGTGTTCCACTCCAATGCATGCCTATCCCATATTGAAGGATATGTTGTCTGATCGATATTTTCTATTTTTTCATCCTCGCCGAAACAACCTGAAAACGACGTCAATAACACTATGAAGGTAAGGAGAATTGCTCGAAGTCCCCCCTTCATGGCTTTAGGATAGGGTTATTTCGCTTGAAGTTGGTGTATTAAATAATAATATCAAAAGGTGAATTGACATTGGTAAAACATTGATTTGTTATGCCATTAATTACCCATTCATCGGGTTTTACTTCGTACGAATTCATTTTGCTAATGACTTTCCAAGCAGAATAAACTTCCAAACCTAAGGCCTGATTGAGATGTTTTGTTTTAGCACAGAATAATAATGGTTCAATACCATGGTTAGAATGTGCAACTACACAATCAAATTCTTCTGATAATTTAGTGAATAACAAAGGTGGTAATTTGGGGCTGAGGAAAGGTACATCGCAAGGAGTTACTTGAACAGTTTGCCAGCCTTTTTC
>DASCSU010000127.1:0-4112 GCA_034399495.1 Candidatus Thalassarchaeaceae archaeon | reverse complement strand
CCCACTTGATGGAGGGCGAGTTTGGAACGGTGATTTGGCACCTGCTTGAAGGTGCCGCACTACTATTTGGAGTCGGTCTTTTCCCTGCTCTATTCATCCTCAGAATCTTAGACCCGCTTGCTGATAACTTTCGCAAAGTAATGTTGACTCCAGCAATTTCTCTTTTGGTTACATTTGGAGTATCTGGATGGATGGTGGTCCTCAGTGGCCGCTTTGATCTTGGATTATTGTTACTGCTTCTGATAATAGTAAATTGTGTGGCAGCTGCTGCTTTGTGGCAGAAAGATGTCATTCGTGTTAGACGGCTAACCCAATGGGAATTATTGGAGGAACATGAGGACCTTGTTGAATCAGAGGGTGTGATGATTAAGGAAAATGAAAAGAAACCACATGATGAAGCAACTGTAGAATTAGAAGAAGATGCTGATGAAAAGAAGAAGCGTGCTGAGGAGTTGTATTCTTCTCGCTCGTCTTGGCTACCATTTGCTCTTGCTGCTGCTGCACTTCTATCCCTATTGCCATTACTTCTATTTGAATATCCAAATGGAGTTGATTGGATTGGATTCTCCACCCTGTCCCATAGGCTTGCTACCACAGGTGACCTTACTTTACCTGCTATTTCTGAAGGCAAGTGGACCTATCCTCCCGCTTTCCCTGCAGTCTCTGCAATGTTGGAATCTCTTCTAGGAATGACGCCTGCCAGTGCTGTCCATTTATTGGGTCAACTCTCATTATTAGCCCTATTATGGGGTATTGCTGGAGCATCTGACCGATGGGGCGCTAGTGGTCCTACTCTGCTAGCCCTAGCTCTTGCTCCTGCACTTTTTGTCAAAGCACATGATTCAGGATATCCCACAGTAGCCAGTCAACTGGGATTAGTTGTGGGATTACTTGTACTCATCAGACCATTAGGTGAAAGAAAAAGAGGGCAAGACATTGTGTTTGCAATCTGTGTCATCAGTACTGGAGCGATTCATCCAACTGGTGCACTCTATCTTGGGACCCTATTAGCAGCCTATCTAGTCGTACATCGCTTTGGAGCTCGAACCCAAATTGCTGTCAGTAGACTTGCAATGACATCAGCAGTGGTACTATCTATTGCGGCCTACATAGTATTGGTAACATTCGCACCTAGATTACTAGCAGAGCCCATAATTTCAGAATATGGTTGGCAGGGTGGGTTCAATCTTCTCCTATTCAATGGGCCCATATTAATTGGTCTAGGCATATGGTCAATTTGGCGAGGCAGGAATGGTATGGAAATTATATTACTTGCAACGTGGATATCACTTAACTGGATCTTTTCACTTGTCCACTTATTGAATGGAGTAATTGCTTTCTCTTTCCTCACATTACTCTCCTATGTGCTCTACAGCATGGCACTACATGCATTCCACATACCCTTTGCAATACTAGTTGGTATCCTCCTTTCGGATAGAGTCAAACTCACTCCAAGAGAGAAGCCTATTTCTGTTGACCAAATGGGTGAAGAATTGGTCCAAGAAATGCTACAGGCCAGCAGACAACTTACTGCTTCCGATATTGCCAACAGCGTCACTGAAGCTATTGAAGAAGAGGCTGAAATGATGTGGTTGCCAATGCAAACTCCTGAACCCATAGACAAACGTTGGTTACTAGCAACTTTCCTAATAGTGGTATTTCAATTGAGCATTGCAAATGGAATGCTGATTGAACTTTCAAACCATGATGAACTCCACGCTCAGACCGATGGCGATAGATCTCTAATGTCTACACTTCCTCTTCCACAAGGCTCAGTACTATTCACTGAAGATGGACATTGGGGGAATCCATATGACCTATCTCCAAACATTGGAATCACTACCTTCCCTTCACTTGGATTGGTCGATGTACAGGAAAACAATCAGGGGCGCGCCCGTTCTGCAATATTACGTGATGATGTAACTGCCCTACAAGAAATGGGCATCACTCATGCACTAACTAGTCCCATGGGTACCTTTGGCCCAGTACTAGCGTCCTCACCATATTGGCAACTGAAGAAAGATATTGATGGTAGCAGACTATGGGAATTGAAGGCAACACCCTCTATGCAATCTGCAGTTAGCAGTTTTTTCCTATACCCTTTGGAAGAAAATTGCAAGGAAGGTTGTCAATGGCGGCCTGATCCATGGTGGATGGTTGATGCTGACCAACTAACAAACCGCCCCGATTCACAGCCATTCATCACAGAAGGGAGTATGGAATTAACAATTCCACTTGACCGTACAAGCAGAGACCAAACAGTGAAAATTAATTTTATGATTGATGCACCTGCCGACTTAATAGTAAATATTTATTCATTTGATGGCAATGAAATTGAAGGTAGGCAAATAACCACAAAAGGAGGCTGGCAACAAGTGACTCTGATTACCCAAACTACTCTTGCTGATGACCTCGATGTTGAAATTGTGGTGTCAGGTGGTGGAGATGGATGGATTAATCCACTAGGCATAACTGGGCGTGGAGACAGATTATTTGACCAAGACGGAGTAAGGATTCATTGGGTCGAATTACGACCGATGGTTGCATGAAGGAGTAGGTACCATGGAGAAGCGAATGAGAAATTTGACCATCCTTCTCCCTGCTCGAAACGAAGTAGAGGGGTTGAGTATAGTTGTAAACATGATACCTAGTCAAGAACTACATGAACTAGGGTGGAATTATCGACTAGTTCTCGTTGATGGTTACTCCACTGATGGTACTGTCAAACTGGCTGAGGAACTAGGCATTACAGTTTACGACCAAAGAGGAGGAGTTGGTAAAGGAATGGGTTTACGTCAAGCATTCAAGCACTATCTTGAAAGTGGAGATGACGCTCTAGTGATGCTAGATCCAGATGGCACTTATGACCCAAGAGATATGCCTAGACTATTACAACAAATGGATGATGGGGAATACGATGTTGTGATTGGTTCACGTTTGCGCGGAAATATCGACGAGGGTGCGATGGGACGAGTTAATTATCTTGGAAATCACATTCTAACCTGGTCTGCTGTCGCCCTGTATCGTAGATTCATTAGTGACCTATGTACTGGCTTTTGGGTATTTAGGAGGGAAGCAATAGATGCTATGCAGTTGAATTCAGTTTCATTCGAGATTGAAGCCGAGATGTATGCTTCCTGTTGCCATAACAAAATGCGTATTGGTGAAGTCCCAATCAGGTATCACAACAGAATAGGGACTGCAAAATTAGGAAGCATACATGATGGTGTGAGAATTTTCCGCAAGTTGTTTGTTAGGCGATTTTTCAGACGGCCTGTTAATTAGAAATTAAATCAGAAAGCCCTTCGGATAATTGGATATTTTGGCTCCAATCTAATTTTTGTTGTAATTTTGATGAATCACCACTACTGTGTTTGATATCCCCCTCTCTAACTTGTTGGTAACCAACTTCCAATTTTTCCCCAAGGCAATCTTCAATCACTTTGACAACCTGATTTAAGGTCACAGGCTGACCACTACAAACATTGAATGATTCACCGTGCGCAGGGGATGAAGTGCCTTGTTCAATTAGAGATTCTCCGCATTTAATCAGTGCCGCAATCACATCAGAAACATGGATGAAGTCCCTAGTCTGCTCCCCATCGCCAAATATGGTTATTGGGGAATTAGTGGATGCTCTATCAATGAAAATTGATAGCACACCGCTATACTGTGAGGATGGATCTTGACCCTGCCCGAAAACATTGAAAAAACGTAGTGCTACTGCTGGATTGGAGTCTTTATCAAGAGAATTGATTGCATTATCCACATCTGCTTTTTGCCCACCATAATGACCCACTGGAGCAATAGGATGGTTTTCATTGATAGGAATACTGACTGGCTCACCATAGATTGCTGCACTACTTGCAAACACAATAGGGCAACTCGCCTCTTGGAGAATCTCAAGGCTAGCTTGACGATTTACCTGGTCTGAGCGTTCCGGGTCGGCTTCACAAAGGGGGACTGAAGCGATTGCTGCAAGATGAAATACAACATCAACCTCATCTAATACAGAGGCGCGGGTTGTAGAATCAGTTATGCAACCCTCAATGAAATGTGCTTCGGAAGGAACTTTGACAGGGTCGCCTGCGGAACAGTCGTCCAATACGGTC
>DASCSU010000126.1:0-4146 GCA_034399495.1 Candidatus Thalassarchaeaceae archaeon | reverse complement strand
GTACATGACGAGTTTCGATAGCAACTAATTCTTGAGAAATTAATGATTTCAAAGTCCTAGGTAGGTGTTTTCTAGCAATACCAACTGCACTGCTAATTCCTGCTTGTGTTTGTTCTCTTTTACCGTCCCATTGAGAACGGTTAAGGGGGTGCTCAAAAAGATGAATCAAGACCCTCTGCTCGACCGTGTAGTCGCCAAGTCTCCCCTCTGTACCCATAGGCCTCGATAATGCCTGATGGTTGCCACCTATCAAAGGTAACGGACATTATGTGCGATGAACTCAAGTCTAAGTCCCAATAGGATGGGCCATGGTCGACACACCGCGTAGTGCTCGGATGATTGGACCTTGCCGCTCAGTT
This sequence comes from Candidatus Thalassarchaeaceae archaeon, assembly GCA_034399495.1. Classification (GTDB taxonomy): domain Archaea; phylum Thermoplasmatota; class Poseidoniia; order Poseidoniales; family Thalassarchaeaceae; genus MGIIb-Q1. The sequence continues at coordinate 3,787 of DASCSU010000126.1, read as the reverse complement.
AACGAAGAGTGGCTGCTCTCAGGGCCTGCTGCTCAACGCCTTTTTGACAAATCTGCAATTGGTAAACCAATGCCACAAAATGAATTATTACTACAACCATCTGAAATGCTATTTTGTGCAAGACACCGCCATCTTGAACTTGTAGAGGGATGGTTAGAATCTGAATTATTGGGAAATCCCGAAATATTGCATGAAACCGCCGCATTAGAAGCCATGAGAGTCCCAGGAGAAAAAGTTGTTTTAGTGAAAAATGTAGTTGATATTTCACCAGATACAATTACCTCTGAAGGCACATGGGCAATTCGTTGGAATCGATCATCCAAAGTGAATATTGATTCACCTACTGCTGAAGTCATTTGGGTTAGAGATTTCGAACCCATTAATTGGACAACTCTGCACCAATGGGCATCTGAAGTAAGTGCTCTTGGTAGAATCGCAGAAGTACTGATTGTTGATGATGAGATGGGAGTGACAACATACAGAGTATCTCCCGCCAATCCACTTGGAACACTAAATCTAATAGATAAATCAGAAATTAATGCTCTAGAAAAAAACCTACTAGGAAGAAAAAGTGATGGCGCATTAATCCCTTCCACAACAGAAGTCCCTGAACAAATTGGGACACCCTTACCTGAAGGTACTTGGATCGATGATGACGAAGTTAGAATCATTGAAGGTACCCATGAAGATGATAGAAGCATCAGCCTACTAATAGATGTATTATCTAGAAAGCTACTACCTAGACCAGGATTCAAATATGGGACTAAATGGAGACTTTACGAAGAATCAGTAGGTGAAGAACACGCCCCGTGGCTACTACAACCAGAGTGGCTAGCACCTAGTGACTGGGCTCAGGCCTGTTTGGCTGCACGTTTAGCAAATGGAGTTCACAAAACTTGGTTATGTGGATTTCTAAAAGATGACAAGTGGTGCTACATTGCTTTGCTTCGGCCCCCATCAGAGGGTCGTTGGTCTGGTTTTAGGCACTAATGTTTTTCTTGCTATAGACTAAAACATGTCGTCCAAATCAGGAATATGATTTGGGTCATAAGTAACTTCAACTTTTGTTGTGGAATGGGGTGAATAACTAGGCCTAGATGGGCCGGTAAATTGATGGCTCCCCTCGCCAATACTTGGGGGGATAATCTCCGCATCGGGAGAATTAGGGTACTGTTGATTAACCTGATTAGTGAGTGGTTTTTTATCAGTCCCATCTGGATCTAATTGGCCCAATTCTTTCATGGCTTGAGCCCTACCCTTTTCACGGACTTTATCCGTAATTGATTTCCTAGGCCTCATACCTAATAGCACAGAAAGAGCCAGCAAGCCAGCCATTGTCAAAATGATGTTACTTGTATCTGAAAAAAAACGCACAATCTCGCCGCCCTGTTCAAATTTTTCCCCAGTAAGTATTATCTCACTTCTTTGCTCTAAACCTTGAGAATCACGCAAAACTATCTCCCCTCTAGCAACCATTCCAGGAACTAGCAAATCATTTGGTTCTATTGTTACATTAACTACTGAACCATCACCTAACTCTTGATTAGATTGGGTACTGGCTATTCTATCCAAGGGACCTTCGAATCTAACCTCCCACATTTGCTGGCCTTCACCATTGAAATCTAAAGGAAACTCTATCCAACTGTTATAGGAATATGGTATATCTTCGCTTAAGGTATCTGTAATCAATCTCAATCCTATATTATGAAATTTGATCCTCACAAGTTGTGGCGCAGAAGAGCCACAAGTGAATTCGCCCTCAAGCCTTGCTTCGCCACCGATTATGCCTGTACTATCCCATCTAAGTGTCCTAGTTTCGGTAATACCTGGAGTTAGTACTTGATTCTCAACAATTGAGACTACCCTTCCATCTGTGGAATTTAGATTTGATTCTAATATGCATTCAGATGTAGTATTAACTTGAATTGTCAAATCTTCATTTTTCAACAATTGTAATGGTTGATGGGGCGGTAATAGGTTGAAGGACGGAGCCCCTGGACTTGTTAGATTTAATGTAATACTATTGGGTTCTACATCTACCACTTCCACGGTCCAGTGAACTTTTCTACCATGATGATCGTAGATTATTCGCCCCTGGGAACCAAACAATCCACCTTCAACAAATACATCACCAACATTACCTTCATCATTTCCTGAAAGTAATCCACTATCGCCATCGGCCTCATGGACATATAGCCAAGGAATTTCTGGATTAGTATTGACTAAATTCTGCTCATAATCACCAACTGCTTTATCCTGCAAAGTAACTAGCAAACCATGGCTAGGCAACTCTTTGTCAAAACCAATGTCTCCCCTATAGGACATCCAAACCCTTTCAGTAGGAGATATTTGAATGAAAATTCCTGAACCACCATCAGACAGTGGTGAGATGATGTATTGTTGAGACTCACTTGTATGGGAAGAGATTGAGACTTCAGTGGCCCTATCCGCCCCTATTAGCTCCATTGTTGCAAGAGAAGGTAGTGCTGGAGTTCTACCATTTACTCCATTCCAATTACCACTGGCCATTAGGTCCCAATCACCCAAGCCATTCCAATCATCCCCAGTACCTAGACCGTGTACATCGTAGAGATCTAAGGCACCCATTTGGTGAAGCATCTCATGCATTACTGTCCCAAATCCTGAATCAAATCCTGCGATAGTATAATGTTCAAATTTGTAGCCATCAACTTCGACCATTTCTGCTAGCGGCCCATAGTGGCTCCAAATGCTATTAGAGCCACCGGAATCCTCCTGGACATTAGCGGTATGAATAATTAGAAAGCGATCTATAAAACCATCAGAATTTAGATCAAATTGAGAAAGTTCGACCCCATTTAGTGAATTCTTAATTACTGAATTTGCAAGCCCTGCAGGGCCATCTGAACCCTCTGCACCAGCATCCCTAACATCTCCATCATCCTTACCCCAATAGGAATCATCATTCAGAGCATGATAAACTGTGGGGATAATGGTGACTGTGAGAATTGATTGGCCACCACTAGTTTGTGAAATGAAGTCATCTGCCCCCTTTGTCCCCGTGAGCATAGTCTCTGCCTTAGCGACATTCCTAAACCCATTTTCTGGAGCATTGGGGAAATCAACAACAACGACAAGCCATCTTTCATCCAATTGAAGAGGAACTATTGGCGCACTATTTTCGACATCTTCAGTATATTCATCTAGAAAATCAAAGAAGGGACCTAATTTACTGGGGTCCTCGCTTACATACCAGCCAGCAACTAGAATCATCGCCGCAATTGGAATGGCAATGAGTGGCCTCATGATTAATCGCTACACAGCGTGGGTATTGAATGATACGCTACAATGATTGACAAGAAGGGCATCTCATTCATAGAATGAGATATCCAGATGTGCGTCCAATGATTCACCTGAATAGACCCAAATCTGATTTTCTGTTAATCGAAGTCCCCAAGGTTGGATCCCACTCATAGAAGATAGGTACTCTGCATCTTCTCTGTTTTTCTCATTGATGGCGATTAGTTGGGCTCTTCCTTGAGCTTGCTTAGACCATGGCCTAGATGCCCTGACTAGATCTATCCTGTCAGCAAAATCAGATAATGACTGGCTAGCAAAATCAGAATGCAATTGCGTGGAAAGACGATTTAATCCACTGAATTTACAGCCAACTGAAGAAAGTGAACGTTTCAAATCGCCAGGGATTGGGTTGCCATCACAACCGGTAATTACTACATCAGTAAGATTCTCACGAAGCACCCTTTCGGAAAGGTGTTCTGCCTCATTAGGATTTAGACACAAAGAATCA
>DASCSU010000125.1:0-4204 GCA_034399495.1 Candidatus Thalassarchaeaceae archaeon | reverse complement strand
TAAAGAAGATCGAGGAACTCAAGATGGTGTTGTTTGGATTTTAAGTGCATCTCAGATGATTAAGGAAGCCAACTCAGCCCCCAATCGTTTTGCTTGTGCAGTCGAGGAATATGGCCTCCCCATCCAAACCGGTGATGGTTGCATCGTTGCTAGTCAGGACCCAAGAGACACTTATGTGATCCCCGACAATCAAGACAGAGTAAACAACACAGTAGAGAACCTCGGCAGTTCCTTAGACAGCCTAGTTATTGACACTAATGGAGATGGCATATGGGATACTGCTGTCGTAGTAATGGGAATTAGATTTGACATGGCTGGAACCGATGTTGATACTAGAACTGACCCTAATGGAAATGAAATTCTAGATCACAAATCATTTGTTCAGCATGTCAAGTCAGTAATTGATGACTGTTCGAGAAATAATGAAATTTACAATGAATTTGACGACCCTCTGTGTGGCCGAGACTACGAAGGAATCAAACTGTCTAGCATGGAGGATGAGCGTTGGGGGGATTTACCCACTAGGCAAGCCATTACAGTTACCGGGCTAACTCCCGTTTTACACGATGTTTCAGATGCCATTTATCTTGCATTGGAAGATATGTTACCAATCAGCCTTGCTTTTGTGTGCGTAGTTATGATTGCACTCCATAGAAATCCAAAAGTCCTCATAATCTGTGGGACCCCAATTGTTCTGAGTTTAGCAGTTACCTTCGGAACTACAGTAATCCTAGACATCATGCTAACTCCTATGATTATTGCAGCAGGACCTATTTTGATAGGGTTAGGTGTTGACTATGCTTTGCACTTAATCAACAGAATTGAAGAAACTCGAAATATTATGCTTGAAGAGAATGCCAATCTTGTTTGGGAAGCAAAACGAGATGGTGAACCAATGCCTGAATTAGACCCTTGGGATAAACAACTCTACCTTGATGCTACTGTACATTCAATCATGACCACTGGACACGCGATATTGCTTTCGGCAATAACCACAATCGTTGGTTTTAGTGTACTCGCATGGGCGTGGCTTGTTCCAATTCAACCAATGAGAACCGTGGGCATCACCCTAGTATTGGGTATCACCTGTACCTTCTTTTTCAGTGTCATATTAGTCCCAGCACTAGGTTGGTTGGTTCGCTATAGAAAGACAGGCGGGCAGAAGGCAGAGAAGGTTTGGGAAAAAATTGGAGAAATACCAGTTAAAGGTGCTTGGATAGTAATATTAGTCGCTTTCTTGATTAGTGGTTTTGGAGCCCTTATTCTTGGAGCAGAATTAGGCAAGGACATTACTGGTTCATCGGATGAAGTACCACCCGGCCTCGAATCTTATGAGACTTTGAGGGAATATTCCATGGTATTCGAAGGTGGTCAAACAAATATGTTCATCATTGATGCTGAGGCTAGAGGAGTTCGAGATGAAATTGCACCCATTCGCCACCTTGAAGTGTTAGATTCTATTGAATTCATACAAGAAGAGGAAATAAACCATGTTGAAAACACGACTTCGATTAGTTTAGTGACAATACTGAAAGCAGTACATATTAATGTGAATTTTTCTGGACAGGAAATGTACGATAGATCACTTTGGGAAATATTACATTCACCTTGTTGGGATGACCAATTGCAACCAGAATGCATCATTACTGGTGACATTGTAATTACTACAGCCACAACAAGAGAAGTAATGATAAATATCGCATTTGATACACTTTCATACGAAGTTCGCTCAATGTTGATGAACGAACCAATGGCTAATCTTGGAGAAACAAAAACACTTGTTTACGTCAATCAACCATATATTGCACTTTCAAGAGCTAGTGAATTACGAGACCAACTCGATGCCTACCTATCTGAGGGAGGATGTGATGATGCCTTGAGTTGCAATGCTTTGGACGTTGATGGCGTGAAGAACTCCCTACTAACTGGAGGCTTGCCTGTTTCATTAGATATCAATAAGGGGGTGCACAATGCTCAATCCGATGCTACAATTGCAACTATGATCGTCCTTCTTTTTGCAATGACCATACTGTTTAGAAGTCCAAGGCTTGCATTCTTTACTATGACTGCTGTTGGCGTAGTTGTTCTTTGGCAACCGCTGTTAATGAGAAGTGGCGATGTAAATGTCAATGTATTCACTGCGATGATTAGTACTATCGTGTTTGGGATAGGGGTCGATGATTCAATACATGTAATGGATAGAATCAGAGAAGAAAAGGAAACTCCTGGAGGCATTGTCAAGGCAGTTGCGCGCACCGGTCAAACTATCTTTGAAACCACCGCAACTACCTGCGCAGGCTTAGCTGCTGGATTGACTTTAGCTATTCCTGGTTTGAGAAATTTCTTCACTCTAATGATGCTGCTTATTTTCCTAGCATTGTTAACAAGTTCAATACTTTTGCCAGCCATGATTTCGGCATATAGAATCGTTGAATCCGCTATTAAAGGAGGAGAAAATTGGGAAGATTATCGCGAAAATGCTCACATTGTTTCTGAAGCAATGGATGCTGAATTAACGGGATAGACAAACTTACGACAAGTAAATGACAAACTCTCGCCTACGGCGAGGTAGTGAAAAGTCACATGGACCATGCAAAGCAGCCAAGAGCAACTATTCTTGCCATTGTTTTGCTTCTTCTTTTACCTCTAGCAAGTGTTTCAACATCGGCTGGTAACAATAAATCATTGACTGGAAATGAAGATATAGGCATCGAGATGCAAGGTTATGCTAATCTACCTAATGTCCATGCTTTTGAAACTGGAGAAATGATAAATTGGAATTTTACTTGGACTGGAATGGATAACTCCAGTATCAATCTGTATCAGTATGATTACACTGTTCATGCAGGTTATGCAAATAATGGAACAATTACTCATAATGGTTCAGGGATTGGCTTCAATACGGAAAATGGTTCGTTAACTTTCTCAATGCCAGCATACGAATTGTGGGTCAACTATTCCTATGAATATACTCTGAGAATTGTCCTATGGGATCAAAGTAGAAATCAATTAATAGACTACGCAGAGGAAGAATTTGTAATTTTCCAAACATCTGTCACTTCAAACACTTCTAAATTATTAGTTTTTGGAGATTCATTGAGTGACATGGGAAACTCAAAGGCAACATATGGGACTCCAGAATCCCCTCCATACTATGCTGGCAGGTTTTCAAATGGTCCAGTTTGGAATGAGTATGTAGCCTTAGGAATGGGCGTAGGCATAACACCAGGAGTGGGTAGTGCTTCAGGTCCAAATCGAGCATTTGGTGGGGCAGAGGCAGGAGATGGGATGAACTTCTTCGTCATACCAAACCTAGGTAAGCAAATCGAAGATTACACCAACAACTATTGGATAGCACCCAACGAAACAGTAGCAGTTTGGGGCGGTGGCAACAACTTCCTAAATAGTGGTGAAACGGATACACAAAAGGTCGTCAATTACATCGTCAACCATGTCAATGACCTAGCATCTAATGGTGCTAGAGACATCATAGTACTCAATATGCCACCTTTAGAAAAAGTACCCACCTATTCTGATGAAAGCGATAATGACAAGCAGGCTATGCATGCTAGAATGATTGACTACAATGCAAAACTGGATACTGCAATGAGTGCTAGAGAAAGTGCCCTAAATATTAACATCAACTTAATCGATGTATTCCAAATGTATGAAACACTATACTGGAATAGTTCATTCTATGGTATTTCCAATGTCACCCATTCAGCCTGCCACCACCAAGGAATTACATGTGAATCGGGCGATTATATCGAACCTACCGTTGACGAATTTATGTTCTTTGACAAAATACACCCTTCAGGAACTTCACAAAAGTTACTAAGTATGTACATCCTAGAGCAACTTGGTACACCTGACACTGATGGCGATGGCATTGAAAATAGTGCTGACAATTGCCCAAAAACACCTGTTGGAGATGCTGTAAACCACTTTGGATGCCGACTAGCTGATCTTGATAGTGACAATGATGGAGTGGCGAATGAACAGGACCTCTGCCCCAATACCCCTGCTGGTGCCTCGGTTGATTCGAATGGATGTTCTGCAAGTCAGCGCGATAGCGATGGCGATGGATTCATGGATGATGTCGATGCCTTTCCAAACGACTCTTCACAATGGTACGATTCCGATGGTGATGGCTATGGCGATAACCCGAATGGAAACAACGCTGATGCATTCCCCAGTGACCCAA
>DASCSU010000124.1:0-4233 GCA_034399495.1 Candidatus Thalassarchaeaceae archaeon | reverse complement strand
AGTAAAGGCATGATGGGGTGATAGTAAGGAGTGGTGGTCAATTCAACTTGACCAGATGCTGCTAATTCACTATACATTGGTAAGACATTGCCCATGTCTTGATGCTGAGTATTTATGACATACATCAAATCTGAATGAGTGTAATTTCCATTCTGCATGAATAGGTCAATTAGGCCTTGATTACGGTGACTTGAGTTGTACATTCCCTGTACATAATCTGGAGAGAATTGGTATAGGTACCATAATACTTGGAGGTCAAGGAAATCTTGAGGGTCTAGTAAATCATCATCCATGATGGTTTTTGGCTTCAAATTATGTAGAGTCATATCGTAGAGTTGTGAATATCTAGCACTTGATGGGTAGAGCCAGGATTGTATGTCGCCAGTTTCTGATACATTGTAGATCCATCCACTATTCCAAAATGATTGGAATTGCATGGTATGTAATTCTAGAGCGGTAGCATTTGGATACCCCCCTTGAGGCCATGAACGCTTAGCGATATCAGTATGTACATCCAAAGTTTCATGGTTATGATAATCTACCAATTGCTCTACAAATGAGGGAACTAGATTGTAGGTAACTTTTGTGTCTGTGCTAGCTAGGATTCCAGGTGAATCAACATACTCGGCCATTGAGTGAACTCTTACCCATGGCATCTCGTAGGTATTGGTCAGTTTATTCTTGTAGTATGGTTGATGCTGGTGGAAAACAATTGCTAAATTGAGTGCGTCTGAGACTTTTTCAACACCTCCAGTTTCAACAATGGGTAGGGTAGATGGGTTAACTGAATTACTCACATTCTCTACATGCCAAGCATGTGTGAAGGTTTCAGCTCCATTCGCGGATGCAGGGTTTTCTAATGGGAAAGAAGTCCATACATGCCCATCATCTTGCCATTGCGAATATGCAATTATCTCAAACGAGGTTGGGGAGCCTAATGCGCTCCAAGGTAGTGAAATTTCAGTTATCTTGTTATTTTCCCAACCAGCAAAAACTTCGACTGTTGTAGATTGTTCGGCCCAAGTAGAACCATCATATTCAACATGGCTAAAGTAAGAATCATTTTCCATTACAAATCCATGGTCTGCAGCAAATGGTAGGGTATGGGCAAAGTTCCAATCTTTGCTTAGTACAGAGCCACCCGTACTAGTATTGATGTAGACAAATAAATCAGCTCCTTCGCTTGATGATTTCCAATCAGTTCCATTCCAAGCAAGGTAGAGATTTTGTGAATCCCAAGTCATTGAAAAGGTCACATTATTGGTATCAGTTGCCATGTTTGAATCGTTAGACCATTCGCTTAAACTCCCATCAACGGTAATGGTTTCAGGTGTAGTTGCTGAGGCAAAAATAAATCCCATTTGAAGTAGAAAAATGCAGCAAAGGAAGAGTGCCTTACACTTCATCTGTTATTTCCTCTAGTGATACCTTCAAAGGTTTTCCCCCCTCACAGTAAACCATGAGAAGAAAGGTCGGTGTGCTGTGCCATATCACATCGCTACCTTTGAGTAATGTAGAATCGGGTAAACAATTTGTAGACTTTCTTGAATCCACTGATATATCCTCATGGCAAATGCTACCAATCACTCCTCCAGATTTCTATGGTTCCCCATACGCCTCCTCCTCAGCCTTCGCGGGTTGGGATTGTTTGGTTGAAAATGGCAATAAAATTTCAATGGAAGAAGAGCCATATTGGCTTGAAGATTGGGCATTATTCAGTACAATCAGGGCAGCCCATGAAAATAGACCGTGGACAGAGTGGCCTGTAGAATTAAGAGATCGTCATCCAGATGCAATGGCTGAATGGAGAATGAAAATCGATCAGGAATTATCCAATCAAATGAGATTTCAAAGTGGTTGGCTTGAACTTAGAAATTATGCCAATGAACGGGGTATTTCACTAATTGGAGATGTACCAATTTTCATTGCTCATGACTCAGCAGATGTTTGGGCTCACCCCCACCTCTTTCAACTTGAACAAGATGGTCAGCCAAGTTATGTTGCTGGCGTCCCTCCTGATTATTTTAGTGAAGATGGTCAACAATGGGGCACTGTTCTTTACCGCTGGGATGAACACCAAGCTGAGAATTACAAGTGGTGGAGGGAACGCATGGCTCGCATGTTACGTATGTTTGATTCAGTCCGCATTGATCATTTTCGAGGCTTCCATTCTGCATGGGCTATTCCTGTAGAAGATGAAAATGCTAGGAACGGCTTTTGGCAGGATGGACCAGGGGACGAGATTCTCAAACATATTATCGATGAAGTAGGAGATGCATCGAAAATTATTGCTGAAGATCTAGGAATAATCCCGCCCGAGGTAATTGAGTTACGAAAGCGATTCCACTTAGATGGTATGGCAGTATTACAATTCGGTTTTGATGGTAATTTGTCCTCAAACCCACATTACCCTCCTAATATCAAAGAAGATTTGGTTGTCTATACTGGCACCCATGATAACGATACGACAAAAGGGTGGTTGAATAATTTGAATGAAGAGCCACTTTCCTTGATCCAAGAACTCGTCAATAAGGAGAATATTGATGTCAATGACATGATTCAATTAGCCCTGACTTCAGATGCAGGGATGGTAGTAATTCCACTTCAAGACCTGTTAGGGCTTGGCTCAAATGCTAGAATGAACTCTCCAGGTATTGCTGAAGGAAATTGGCAATGGTCATTTGAATGGGAAGATTTGGCTACCATTCCACCATTGGGTCTAGGGTGAACATCATAACCCCTTTCAGATTCGACAACTTTGATGGGAATTGTAGGCTACTTCACCGCCGAGGTTGGTTTTGAGAGTTCCCTTCACACTTATTCAGGTGGCCTAGGCGTTCTTGCTGGAGATCATATCAAATCTGCCGCTGACGCTGGTCTTAATTTGGCTGCTATTACTCTGCTTTATCGGGAAGGATATGGCCGTCAGCATTTGGATGATGCTGGAAATCAGACTGAGACATATGGCGAAATAGATCCTGATGAATATCTAAGTGACACTGGCGTTGAGATTTCCCTGCCATTAGATGGTGGGATTTTACATTCAAAGGTCTGGCTGTATAGAATTAAAGGAGTTTCAACATATTTTTTGGACACGCGTCACCCGGGGAATTCTCCAGAACATGCTTCTTTAGGAAATAGATTGTATGGGGGAGATGATTCTACGAGACTTCGTCAAGAATATTTGCTTGGTGTTGGTGGAGTCCGCGCCTTGCAAAAACTTGGACATGAGATTTCAGGATTACATCTCAATGAAGGACATTGTACCTTCGCCATGCTTGAGATGTTGAGGCAAGGGTGGAGTAGAGAAGAGTTGTCAAATCGATCACTATTCACAACTCATACTCCCGTTCCAGCAGGCCATGACCGTTTTGCATGGCAAGATGTAGAGGACATTCTCCAAGACCTTCTTCCTGATGATTATATTCAATTAGGCGGTGAAGATTGTTGTTCTATGAGTCATCTTGGAATAGCATTGGCAGGCAATGTAAATGCTGTATCAAATCTCAACGCTTGGGTTGCATCATCAATGTTTGAAGGAACTCATATTGAACCAATTACTAATGGCGTTCACCACATTACTTGGACATCATTACCTTTGGCACAAATCTACGACAAATATCTTTCAGGCTGGCGAGATGACCCTACTATTCTTGCTCATGCTGGAAAAATACCCGATGAGTCTTTGATTTCAGCACGCAGTGAAGCTAGGTCTGTATTGCGAGAACTTGTTTACGCTAGTACTGGAATTAAGATGGAGGCTTCACGTTTGACCATTGGCTTTGCACGAAGATTTGCAACTTATAAAAGAGCCAATCTCATCTTCAGCAATCTTGAGAGATTATGTGCAATTGGTGGCGGTAAAATCCAGTTTGTTTTTGCAGGCAAAGCGCACCCTCGTGATGAGGGTGGAAAACAATTAATTCGCGACATATTTGCGGGTGCTGAACAGGTCGCAGATGAAATCCCTGTGGCATTCCTTGAAGATTATTCAATGGCCACAGGCTTAGCAATGACTGCGGGTGTTGATATCTGGTTAAACAATCCAGTTAGGCCAATGGAGGCATCAGGAACAAGTGGGATGAAAGCAGCAATGAACGGGGTTCCTAACTGTTCGATATTAGATGGTTGGTGGCCTGAAGCCTGTGAGCATGGAGTTAACGGTTGGGGTGTTGGAGAGTCTGAAGAAGATCGTGATGACAATCGAGATGCAGAGGCTCTGTACAGCATTCT
>DASCSU010000123.1:0-4297 GCA_034399495.1 Candidatus Thalassarchaeaceae archaeon | reverse complement strand
ATACAAAGAGAAGGTTTTGGAATTTCTATTGGAAGACCACCTTCGAGTGCAGTCATAGCACAATCAGCAGGAAATCCTGAAACATCAAAGATGTATAATTCGGGACCCTCGTTGCTTGAACTATAGATTTCTTCCAAGTCATTTCTACGCCTTAATTTCAATAATTTATGTAATGTAATATGCATAGTAGAAGCTGATCTTTCGCGGTCAGGCGCGCATACAACAACTGGATAACCCTCTTCATGTAAACCCCTAACAAGAGCGGCTAAACCTGGAGCCTCTACGCCATCATCGTTGGTAATTAGAATCGTATGCTTCATTCTTCGACCTCTTTTGAAATGCTGGACGATACCCCTTCTTCCTTCTGACCGAGGGTCACCAATATGATACCTGCTATTAGGAAGGGACCACCCACCCATGTGTAAACGCCTGGTATACTAGCAGTACCAAGCATCCAACCTATTACAGAACCCAATAACGGCTCAAATAATACTGCTACAGAAATGAAAATAGGTGGGAACCAGCGCAGAACCCCATTAATTCCAGTATGTCCTACTATCCCAGGGAAAAACGCCAAGTAAGCTATTGCAGGAAACCAAATAATATCATACCAACCGAATACTGATAATCTAGAGGGCAATAAATCTAGTGTAGCACCTTCAATAATTAATGATGTTAAAGATAACAATATAGATGCCAAAAATGTAACAGGAAATGCGTAGATAAATAGAGGAATTTGAGTACGTAATAATCTACCAACAGTTAGGTATCCAACAAAGGCAACCGCTCCAATGAAAGCTGCGAAATCACCTATTAGAGTGACGCCCCCCTCATTTGTAACTCCTAACAAAGTTATCCCGGCCCCTAGAAAACCAACAAATGCCCCACTTGCCTGTTTTTTTGTAATGGCTTTACCCAACAAATAGAGCCCTGAAACAATAACTAGTGGATGAGCAGTCACAAAAAGTAAACTATGAGTTAGAGAAGTATGGTCTAATGACCAAACCCAACTTCCAAAATGAATCCACAGGCATAAACCTGAGCCTATTATTGCTACAATTACTTGCTTATCCCATATCCTTGAATATTTTCCAGGTGATGTTTTTTTTAATTTTGATAATTGTATGAGGCAAGGTGGTAAGAGTAGTAATGCTGTACCCTGCAACCTCCATGAAGCCCGCAATAGCGGAGGGACTTGATCTATTAATTGAAAGACAGCCCCCGCACTAGATACTGCCAAAACAGAGCATGCTAAAACCAACCATGCAAAGGTGGGTGGTGGCTCGCTTGCCAAGAATACCAACTCAGCCTAGTTCCGCGTCTAACAAATCATCCTTAGGCCCTATGATTCCGGCTTTACGGAATAATAGATAGATACCTAAACCTAACATCACATTCATACCCACGAATGCGCCAAATCTAGCATATGGGTACCATGAAAGGTCACCTAGCACTTGATCCTCCATTACTGGTTCACCATCCTCACCAACGACTGGCAATTCACCATTCATTAGAGGCTCTTCTTCTCCAGTAGGCAACTCATCAACAACCGCGAACACAGCACTCTCTACACCAAGGAATGCTTCACCAGTCAACATACCTGCGGCTAACATAAATGTCCCCAATAGCATAATTGCACGTGTTTTCTCTGCAACTTTATTGCCTTCAGCCTCACGTATTTTTTCGACCTTGGGCTTCAATCGCTTTGCCTCCCACCAATCACGTAATCCACCACCAATTAACATAGGGAAAGTGGCTAAAGTAGGCAGATACATACCTAAGCCAAATGAGGTACCCATACCTGTAGCCCACTCAATGAAACAACCAAGCAAGAAACCAAGACCAAGGGCTGAGAGATTACCTTCATTCTCTGCTAATAAAATTGTGAACGTTGCGAACGCATTTGCCTGTGGTGCCAAAAGGTCAATTCTACCTTCTGCAAGCATCTTAGAAAGGAAAATAGCAACACCTGCACCCAATATGGCACCTGGGACTACCCCCATGATATTTCCTTTAGAGATATGATAAGGCCTGTTACCAATATAGAGGCTGTTCTTGTAGTCTCCAACTACTGTGCCAGACATTGAAATTGCTGAGCCGAATACTGTAGTACCAACTAAACCAAGAAGTATTGCTTCCTCTTTAGATAAACCGAATATATCCCTCAAGTTTAGGAATAATCCTAGTAAACCAAGTAACACTATGAATGAGGTGCCGCTAACTGGCTCGATACCAGTTTCACCCATTACTCGAACTGCAATTGCCCCTAGTAAAAATGTAGCAATGCCTACAATGATCGCAAATAATAAACTTGGGACGAGGGGGAATCCACCTACAGTAAAAATGAATGTCATTGCTACGAATGATATCAAGATGAAAATGGGCAAGTGATATAATGGCCATTCATACCAACCTTTACCTTCCATATATTCAGCCCCCTGTTCTCCCTTGAACGCCTTACTGATATCTCCGAAAATATTGACAAAAGTGGGAGCCATCTTTGCTAGCCCTAGGAAACCCCCTCCAAGAATAGCCCCAATTGCAATGACTCGAATCAGAGTAGAATATACTACCATCTGAACTACTGGGCTGTGGGGAGCAGTCTCAGGATTACCGATATCTGATAGTGTGAAATAGTCCCCTAGAGCAGCTATGTATACAGGGACATCGAGCCCTACTGCTAGAGGCACTAGATAGAACCAAGCAACAAGAGTACCTAAGTTAACTAGAATTGCAACCCTCAATCTCATGAACCAGCCTATTGCAAATAGAGTGGGCGACATCTCAATCCCTAGATATGTGTACTCAAATGGATTGAATTTATCTGGATCATAGTGAGTAATTCCCTTTGATACTCCATCCCAAGTCCCATGTTCTCCTTCAACTGTAGTTATCCCTGCGGGTTGATGCAGTGCGTGGTGACTGAAAATCGATGAAAGTGCAGTTCCAGCAAAGGAAAGTTTCTGAGCAACAACATCTGCAAAAGAGGCTGATACTCCGTCAAGATGACGCTTCCATGAAAGTGGATAGTCTATCAAGAACATGAATAACATTGTTGCAACTGTAGAAATACCTACTGTCTTAAGTGAATCCTTTGCTTGTTCTGCCGCTCCGCTTGAAACATCACAAGCGATGTCAAGCAAGACCAAAGTTGCTTCGAAACCAGGCATAGGTAAAGGATCTTCAACCAACCATACTCTTCTGAAAATAATGAAATACATCACCCCCAAAAATCCTGCAAACATTGAGGCAATGATTCCTATGAAAGCAAGTTGTAAAGTATCAACTGAACTTATCAGATGGCCACCTTGAACCTCATAAGCAGGACTACTGGCTAACAGAAATATTGCTGGGAAAGTGAAAATAAAACCAGTAGAGGCATGAGTTGCGCCCGTAGTTGCACTAGTGGCGATATTCACTTCAGATGGTGACCATCTAAGAGCCATACCAAGAAGATAAGCAATGTACCATGCAGCTGAAACTGCAAGTCCTATTTTTAGACCAATATATGCTGTTACGCCACTAAATACCGCTCCAATTAAAATCCCTATCAGAACTTTGCTTAATGACCAATGACTAACCTCAAAGGCATCTTCAAGATTTTTTTCTTCGAGATACTGCTCAAGTACTCCAGTGTTGAGATTCTTGTACATCTCTTGATCTAGCCATGTAAGACTGCCGTCCTCAATTGCCTTCAAGCCTTCTGCTGTAGCTGGCTGACGATAGGCCGAGCGTTTGACTCCCATGCAATCACCGCCCTCTAGGGGACAAGTGGTTGATACCCACCCACTTCAAATTAATTCCTCTATGACTATTTTATTCAATGATCACGAATAATCTTGAATCTTCCCAAGGCTTCCATCCACATTATTTCCTTTCCAGACTCTAAACTGAGTCCATCTTCTAGTGGTAAAACCATCATTTCGTATGTCTTTGCATCCATTGCATGAACTTCACTACCCTGTATGTGAGTGATAGTAGCGGAACCTTTCTCGATAATAGGCACAGTAATTTTGTCAGTGACTGTCCCGACATGGCTCTTCTTCTGGCCTGAAAATATGTCTTCTAACTCAAGTCGAGCCTTGGCACTACCGTGCTTGCCAGGTTTAGATTTGGATATCCTCAAAATCTTGTAAGCATTATCATCTACGGTGCAATATCGCCCCACCTTCAAAGTACGAATCTCAACCTTCTCCGTGCCTGCCATGCCTATCCCAATGTGCACCCCGTAGTGACCTCTTATGATAGTTGCCTCAACACACCGCTCTATTAGAGCAGATAAAGCAAGCAAGCATTG
>DASCSU010000122.1:0-4386 GCA_034399495.1 Candidatus Thalassarchaeaceae archaeon | reverse complement strand
AGCCAGATTACGGGTCTAATCCCGGTGACATGGTTACTAGAGCAGAGGATAAGGGCGACCACTATCTTTTGAATGGCGCCAAAATGTGGATTACTAATGGGACAATCTCGGATTTAGCAGTGGTTTGGGCTAAACTTGACGGAGTAATTCGTGGATTTATCGTAGAAACCGGTGATGAGGGGTACTCAGCTCCAGAGATGAAGGGCAAATACTCGCTTAGGGCCAGTGTGACAAGTGAACTTGTATTCCAAGATTGTAAGATTCCAAAGGACAGGATTCTTCCCGGTGTTAAGGGGTTGAGAGGGCCGTTCTCATGTCTGAACAATGCCAGGTTCGGAATTTCTTGGGGTGCCTTAGGTGCTGCTCAAGCATGTTACAATTCTGCAAAGGAATACGCTCTCAGCCGCACACAGTTCGATCAGCCCATTGCTGCTTATCAGTTAATTCAGAACAAGTTGGCTTGGATGCTCAGAGAGATTACCAAGGGTCAGTTGTTAGCCCTTGAGTTGGGGCGCAAGAAGGACAATGGAACTTGGATTCCCGAACACATCTCTCTTGCAAAAATGAACAATGTAGATATTGCTCTAGAAATCGCTCGAATGGCTAGAGATATGCACGGGGCAAACGGGATTCTTGATGAGTACTGCATCATGCGACACATGGCCAATCTTGAATCAGTCAAGACCTATGAGGGGACCCATGATATCCACAATTTGATACTTGGTCGTCACATTACGGGCATACAATCCTTCACCCGCTCACTGTGATTCACAAGTCCTGAAGTAGGTAATTGATAGGATTTTACGGGGCGTAGCCCCGTTATTGCTTAGTCTAAATGTTCTTAGAGGCATCTAAGGTCGCCGCATCATGGTAGAAATTGCCGTATTGTTGAAGCAAGTGCCTGACACCAATGCCAAGATTGCAGTTGTGAGTGGTAGAGTGGACGAATCAGCCGTCACCAGTTGGGTGACTAGCCCATACGATGAATATGCTCTAGAGGCCGCATTACAACATGTTGAAGCAGCAGGTGGCTCAATCACTGCCATCACGCTTGGTCCTGCAAGAGCGGATAAGGTTCTGAAGGACGCGGCTGCCCTTGGTGTGACCAAATTGGTGCGAATTTGGCAGGATGGTTGGGAAGATTTGGATTCAAACCAAGTTCAATCAGCTTTAGCCGATGCAGTCAAGGCATCCGGTGCTGAGATGGTCTATTGTGGGAAGCAATCCGCAGATCGCAATCAAGGCTCCACTGGCCCTGGGATTGCAGAGTTACTTGGGGCTGCATGTGTTGTTGAGGTCAGTGAATTTGACGCCGCTGGCTCATCTTATCTTCGACCAGCAGCCAGCGGTAGTGAGAAAGTCACAGTATCTGCTCCAGCAGTAATTACCTTCACAAAAACAGATTCGGATCTTCGTAGACCAAATGTACGTGGAATTATGATGGCAAAGAAAGCACAAATCGATGTCGTTGCAAGTGATGTGTGTGGCTCCCAAGTCACCTTCAATGGGCACTCTTCTCCAGCAGAAAAGCCACCAGGGAAAACGTATCAAGGTTCAGATAGTGTACCAGAAGTTGTCGGTCTTCTAAGAGATGAGGCAAAGGTGTTGTAGGGGGGATGAAAATGGATATTACAATAATTGCAGAAACTAATGGAAATCAACTTCACGCTGTCACTCGTCAATTGGTGGGTGCGGCTTCCTCATTGGGGGCGTCTCCAACTATTCTATGCCCTAGTGGTTCAGGTGCTGATGAAGCAGCAGGTATTGCTGGCGTAGGCAAGGTACTCTCAGTCAACGGAGATTGTTTTTCGACTTTTGATGGTGGTGCGTGGGCAGCCGCTTTAGATGCGGCTGCTGGTGATGGCGTCATAATGGGCGCAGCAACAGCACAAGGAAGAGATGTAGTATCTCGAATTGCTGCTCGTCGAAGCATCCCTGTTGTACAGGACGTGGTGGCTCTTTCAGGTGGGATTAAAATGACGCATCCTATCTATTCAGGCAAAGCCATGCAGGATGTTACTGTTGCAGGAAGTTGTGCAATCACTCTTCGAGCCAACACTTTCCCAGCGGCTGGTGATGGTGGCAGTGCAGAATCTGCAACCGTCCAACAGAGTGGGGATGTGAAAATTGCAGTTCAAGAAGCAATTGCCAAGGCGAGCGAGAGGCTCGATGTCTCTGATGCTGATGTTATTATCTCGGGTGGCCGAGGTATGGGTGGTCCAGAGAACTTCGACAAGTTGTACTCGCTTGCTGAAGGTCTAGGTGCTGCGGTAGGTGCTAGTCGTGCTGCAGTCGATGCTTGGGATGGGATTCCACACACAATGCAGGTTGGTCAGACCGGCAAGACAGTGAATCCTACTCTGTACATTGCTGTAGGTATCAGTGGCGCAATCCAACACCTTGCTGGGATGCGCACAAGCAAATACATCGTTGCCATTAACAAAGATCCAGAAGCCCCAATTTTCAAGGTTGCAGATTACGGTATTGTCTCAACTTGGGAAGAAGCACTTCCAGTTCTTGCATCAGAGATTGGTAAACTTCAGTGATTTCTTTAGTAAATTTTGTCCGCATTTGTTGCGGAATCAAAAAGGGGCGAGTCCCCCTCAAGTGAAACGATGGCGAGGGACATTCCATGGATGCGGGAGCGTTTTGAGGAGTTGAAATCTCAAAATTTGCAGTGGGAACCTCCCACTCTTGAATCTGCAAGTACACCTTCTTGTCAAGTAGATGGCAAGGAGATGCTGATGCTCTCTGCTAATAATTATCTCAATCTAACAACCCACTCTAAAGTGATAGCAGCGGCACTTTCTGCTACCATGACATATGGTGCTGGCAGCGGCTCGGTACGCGCCATTAGTGGAACTATGGACATCCACCTTGAGGCTGAGAAAAAAGTTGCTGAGTTCAAAGGAGTGGAGGCCTCCCTCATTTATTCGGCAGGATACACAGCAAATGTTGGTCTGATTCCAACACTTGTCACTGGAAAGCAGGATGTCATTATCTCTGATGAGTTGAACCACGGTTCTATCATTGACGGCGTAAGGCTGACCAAGGCAAGCAGGGCTGTCTATCCACACAATGATGTCGCAGCACTTGAGCAAGTCCTCATTCAACACTCTGATAGTGAGAGAAAACTGATTATCACAGATGGGGTCTTTTCGATGGATGGAGACATTGCCCCATTAGATGAAATCACAGATCTCGCAGAAGAGCACGGTGCCATGGTCTTTGTTGACGATTGTCACGGCGAAGGAGTTCTGGGTGAACGTGGGGCGGGAATTGTTGACCACTTCAAACTTCAAGGCCGGGTTGATTTCGAAATCGGCTCTTTCTCCAAAGCTTTGGGAGTCCAAGGGGGAATAGTTGCTGGAAGCGAACAGGTGCGAACCCACGCATTGAACCATTCACGTTCATGGCTACTTTCTGGAAGTCAACCACCGGGAGTTGCGGCTGCACAGAAGGCTGCGATTGAGGTATTGATGGATGAACCAGAGCATCATCAGAGGCTTTGGGCCAATACCAATAGATTCCGCAAAGAGATGGAATCGCTTGGCTTCGATTTGGGAATGTCTACTACGCCAATTATTCCAGTAATGTGCGGGGAATCTGCAACAGCAAAACAATTGGCTGCAGAGATGCGTGAACTTGGCGTAGTGGTGGGTGCAATCGTCTTCCCTATGGTGGCAAGAGATGGGGCCCGTGTTCGTAATCAGTTGTCAGCAGGTTTGACTGATGATAATCTAGATGTCATTCTAAGTGCGTATGAGAAGGCTGGTAAAGCAACAGGACTCATTTGAGTTAATCATCAAGGGCTTCAACAGCCGCTTCTAGTTCCATCTCTTTTTCGCTATTTCCTACTCCAACTTTACGTGATTGGTTGAATGGGTCTTTTCCATCTTCAAGCATTGTTAACATTCTGTATCTTGGAGCCCAAGAGAGGTGGACATATATTGGCCCAGGTAAGAGTAGAATTATCCAAGCAATTATTTCAGGGAATTGTGGTAGTATGTCCATCCATTGTCCTATTAGTCCAATAAAACCGACAAATGGGGCGGAGAACAGAATGACTCTAGGTGGAGCAATTGGGGGTCGCTGAACAATACGATTCATCAATGAAGATATTTGGCCAGCAATTGCCATTCCAAGAGCTATACTCAACCCCATAAATGCAGTATTTTTTGACCACAATGCGACATCCCAGTCACTCTGCATACCGAATGGTAGAATGAGAGCCAATGTCAGCAGCAGCCCGTAAAATGCGCCAACAATTGCCGGATGGCTTACAGAGAGCGGCCACGAGGCGAATCTCTGGGAAAGAGATGAGCCTAGAAGTAATTCCTTCTGCTCGTCATCAAGAGATTCCAAGCGCTCACGCCATGCATCCAT
>DASCSU010000121.1:0-4404 GCA_034399495.1 Candidatus Thalassarchaeaceae archaeon | reverse complement strand
CAACAGCAACTTCAGCGGCTTTTAGATAACCATCTACTACAGTCAATGGATGAACGCCTTTACGAATCAAACGGCCAGCCTCATCTAACAAAGCACCAGATAACAAAACAGTAGAAGTAACTCCATCCCCAATTGCTTCTTCTTGAGATTTACCAAGAGAAACAAGTAACTTCGCTCCAGGATTTTTTATTAGTAAGTCATTTAGAATTCTAGCTCCATCAGATGTGACAGCAAATTCTCCATTAGATTTGTACAACCCCTTATCTAAACCACGTGGCCCTAATGTACCACTTAGAATAGAGGAGAGTTTTTTAGCAGCATGAATTAATTTTTGAGTAACTTCAATCCCAGATGTGATATTTGTTTCAGGCCTAACGATTTTGACAGGACCCGATTCACCACTACCCATTTTATCACCCTATCCAACCCGAACTAAGACCCCTTGATGAACCTTTAAGTGCGCTGGGATAACCATTAATCAGATATTATTGTGCTAACGACGCCTTCCTTTCCTCTTAGCACGCCTCTCCTTTTTGCCTTTAGAGTACGAATCTTCCCATGCTCTTCCACCCATACTTCGTTCTGTTTGTAAATCCCATGAACTTAGATAACGATCTTCGGGTGCTCTAAAACCCCGAGGTAATTCGCGAGCAGATGTAATTGTGAATTTAGCCTCATATTCTTGTTCTAATCCCTTTACTGTAGAGCCACCTTGTCCAACAAGAACACCAATCGCTGATTCATCAACAAATATTTCCGCACTTACGTTACTTGTGAATTTCACATGATGAACTTTGACCCCATAATCATCTGAAAGGCGTTTTTTCAGTTGTGCGGCCGCAAGTAATTGAACCACTGACATTTCATCCCCACTAGCACTACCATCCGCATCAACGATACAAATTTGTTCTCCAAATGAAAATATTTCATGCAACACTTTTCCATCAGGATATCGCTTCACTTGAATAACTGGTCTAGCAAGATCTGCTTGCATACCAGCAGGCGCCTTAACAGCCATTCCAAGTTGTAAAACTTCAGAAATTTTACCTTTCTCAACATGTATCACTGTCGTTAGTATCTGAGCAAGAATCCCCAATTCGACCCTGCCTATCATCCGCTGAATTGCTTCTAATGCTGAAGCGGAATGAGTAACCCCTAGTAAACCAAGACCAGCTAAACGACAGTCCCCAAACACTTCAAAATCCCTAGTTTTTCGTACTTCATCGAATACAATAAAATCAGGTCTCGCTAAGAAAAGAATGTCAGCAGTCAATTCCATAGAACCTCGAGAATGTTCATCTTCAGCAAGAGGGGCGTATTGAGTGACTCTTTGTGGAAGTTGTAAATCTCTTGGACTTTCCATTGTTTTGACGATAGAACCCTTCCCATCTAGCCAATGGGCAATTGCACTCGC
This sequence comes from Candidatus Thalassarchaeaceae archaeon, assembly GCA_034399495.1. Lineage (GTDB taxonomy): Archaea > Thermoplasmatota > Poseidoniia > Poseidoniales > Thalassarchaeaceae > MGIIb-Q1. Next base: position 2,990 of record DASCSU010000121.1, on the reverse strand, counting down.
TAAGGTGGATTTTCCAGAACCCGGCATGCCACTTACAAGAGTACCTTGATTTTGCAAATCGGCGATTAAATTGAGTAGTTTTTCATCTAAATTATATTCTTCTAGACTAGGTTGAGCAACAGGTCTTACCACGATTATTTCCCACCCATCAGAGAACGGTGGCCATGAAATTGTTGTTCTCAAATCACCGACTTGCAGCACCTTGCAACCATGTCTATCTATTTCTACAAAACAATCACTTCTCGCATCATTATGTTGTTCAACAGACATTGATAATTCATTTGCAATACTTTCAATTTCAGAGCGACTAAACGCATCGCTTTCTAATTCCACTACTTCTAATTCTGCAATGTGTCCACGTTTTACTCTAGGGGGGCAATCAGATTTCAAAAATACAGTACTAACTGAATCATCCTTCAACAAATTCTCCAACGAATCTGGGATGGGGGGGTGGTCTCCAAATTTAGCCATATTAACTCAAACCAGTTCCCCTTCAAGGGTATTCATAGTCCAACGACAGAATAGGGCCGTAGAAACAGCTACAGTAATAGAGCCCAAAAATGGGAACCCCAAGTTATCTGATGCTACAACATAGATTACAATTGTTAGAATTATTAAAATCACAGCATGACTTATTGTTGCTAATCTTAAATCAAATCCTGAAACCAGATCATCACGATTATTTATGCACCACCAAACTAGAGCAATAATACCAATTAATGTAACATAACTAACAACATTTCCAACAGTATCCCCAAGTGCAGCAACATAGAGTTCATACAAGGGCCCAAGTAGTGATGCAGCCGGATTCATAGTTGGGCGAAACACATTAGATTCTTCAATACTCCCTCAAAGATAGTTGAAACAACGGATTATTTTCTCGCAGCACTAATGGCCAAATCAACCATTTTAACACCATTTAGCCCAACTAAACCAGATGCCAAAGGAGCCTCAGTATTTTTTCCTGACACATGATTAATGAAAGCCCGCAACTCAGCAGTCAAACTAGGCTCTCCCAATGGTAATTCTACCCGTTCTCTAGGCGCGGCATCAAACCCACCCCATTCTTGCCCGTGAGCATTATTCGGATGATGGTGAATCCAAAAACCAGAATGGTCTAGGTAATCTATTGCTAAAGATGCGTCTCTACCAATAATTCGAAGAGAACGAACCTTTCCCTGTATCCTACTTCGCCAAGATACTGAAACCAAAGCAGTCACCCCATGATCATTATATCCAGAATCCCCTGGAAAGTGCATTTCAATCACTGCGTGGTCTTCTATCCCGGGAGTGTCCGATGGTAGAGCAATACAATGAATATCCTCAGCCTCAACATCACCCATCAAATCTTTCATAATATCCATATCATGAATAGCAAGTGCCGCAATTACGCCAATATCTGGCCGGGGTTCTCTAACTGAAAGTCTTTCAGATTCAATGTGAAGTACACCCCCTAATACACCCCCCTTCACTAATTCAGCCGCTTTTCTAATAGCGGCGTGATAACGGAATAAATGCCCTACCATCAATATTTTTCCGGTTTCTTTAGCGCAATTTAATATTTCAATTGCTTCCTCTTCGTTCATCGCCAGTGGTTTTTCAACTAGAACATGAATACCGGCTTCCATAAGTTGTATTGCTAATGGTGCATGTTGTGGTGTGGGTGTCGCAATTGTTGTTGCAACCACACCCATTCCCGATAATTTCGAGGCATCAGTACACCATTCACAATTAAATTCTTCAGCCATCATTTTTGCTCTTTCAGAATCAACATCACACACAACTAATCCTGAAATAACACCTTCACCAGCAAGTGCGGATAGAGTTCTAACATGATTTCTACCCCAATAACCAGTACCAACTACGGCCATTTTCGGACTCATATTGTGGCCGACACCCGTTCTCTCTTTCACGCTACCGGAATTGTCAACCATGGCACATTATGGCGGTTTGTCTGATATAGGCTGCCATAGAGCGCCCCTTGTGCCGGGATTAATCATCGCCGCTGTGCGAGACCTCGACCCACCCGCAGGTGGTGCTGAAATGAGCCTTGCAACACTGTTGAAAGGAGTATCTGAACCAGGTCCATTATTAGATGCAAATGCCCTATATGTCCCATGCCAACAATCTCCAAATTTAGACCCTGCAATACTTCAACAAGCATGGCGAATTGTCGTATTTCAAAGTGATGCTAGAGGGGAAGCAACATCTTTGACAGGGAATAGTGAAATCAAACGCCATACATCTCCTCTACCCATTGAAGATATTTGGTCGGGTATTGCGTGGCGTAGGCGCAAGAAAAGCGGTCAACCACATGTTAAAACGCAGCGTAGGCACCTCAAAAAAGCAAATTATAAATTTGCGAATTATCTTCGTAAATCATTGAAGAAAGAATCGAATGAAGCAATTCGGAGCGGTCTGCCAGTAATTGGCATCACACAATTACATTGGTCAGCAGGGGCAGCAGAAGTATTTCAAGAATTGAAAATCCCATATCTTGTTTTTGTAAGGGACGAATTACAATTTATACAACCAGAACTGTACCGAAATAGTCTTGAAAATGCGGCCGCAGTATGTTGCGCTGGCGAAGGATTAGGATTACAAGTCGCATCACATTTCTCTGTAAATAATATCAGAAATGTACGCCTTCCTGTAGATTTCGTAGGACGCTTTGGTTCAATAGATCAAGTAGAGATTTCAAGAGCAGCGGGCCTTGCAAATCGCGCAAATAATGATGACCTAAATACTCCTAGAATCGCAGTAGTTGGCGTTACTCCTGAGAAAGGATACGAATTCTATCAAAATTTATTCCCACATTTAGCTACAGTATGGCCGGAAGCAAGAATTGATGTATATGGTGGTGGAATGTATGCTGAATCATTACAAGAATTCCCAAATGTCTCCTGGCATGGTCACAAATCTGTAGAGGAAGTTTTCAGTAAATGTGATGTACACTTATTGACTGTAGCAAGCACAGGTTCATGGGGCCG
>DASCSU010000120.1:0-4440 GCA_034399495.1 Candidatus Thalassarchaeaceae archaeon | reverse complement strand
AAATTAGGCTGATGCCAAGCATAGATAGCCATGCAGCAGTCAATCCTGGCCCCACGGTCAAATCAAGTGATGCTCCTGTGAATTCGTTAAATCTGTTCAAAGCCCTCATTCCAATGGCTGAACCGAGAGTTAAGAGGCCAGCACCAGGTAAACCAAATGCAAGGAACGGTTTCTTCTGAGATAGTGAAATTAAAGCGTAGGATAAAACAGTAAATCCGTGACTCATTGCAGTAAATCGAGAACCTTTGGGTACATCATATCGAATTATGGTGGGGACTTCAGTAACTGACAATTTCATTTCATTGCATTGTTCTAGCATCTCAAGTGTAGATTCCATTCCATCCTGATCAAATCGAATTTTCTTAAGAGCTAAGTTTGAAAATGCCCTAAACCCACTCTGTGTATCACTAACTGCTAGGTCGGTTGTAAGATTCGAGGCGGCAGTAATTAATTTCACGCCCAATTTTCTGTATGCTGGCATTTCTTCACCAGAACCCCCTTCTATGAATCTTGAACCAATGACGAAATCAGCATCACCCGCAAAAATTGGTTCTAGCAGAACGGGGATATCATTCGGGTCATGCTGGCCATCACTATCTAGTATGATTAGAGCCTTGGCATCAACTTCCAATGCATACTTGAAAATTGATTTTAATGCGGCCCCGTAACCTCTATTCGAACGATGATAGTGTACCTTGGCGCCTAGTTTGCGCGCAATCCTGGCAGATGAATCGAAAGAACCGTCATCAACACAGTAGACCTCATCTACATGTTTTAGAGATTGAATAACTACTGTGCCGATAGTCTCTTCCTCATTGTATAGGGGCATAGCCGCAACCACAGGGCCCGAGGCGACAGTCTCCCCCATCAGTATATTCTGCCTACCGCGCCGTATTTAGCCGTTTACAGTATATTATTCACTATTAAGGTAATTTCAAGACATTTGTCCTGAGCGGGATTCTATGGCTTTAGGGTTAAAGTTGCTAACTATGCCCTGCCATATTTTCTGCAGCAATTCTTCTGCGCTGAAATTCTGCCACTAGATTCTTTCGAAGTTCGGCTTCTCTTTCCTCAACTCTGTGAGATACAATTTGTGCAATATGTGGTTCTAGTTGTTCAAGAAGTCTAGCAACGTCTAATCCTTCACTACAATGGGGGCAATTCAATTCATGTTTTGGATTGACAGTCTTTGCATCCTCATTTTCGTACATATACAGAGATTGCATATTAGAGGGGTCTTTTCTTCTGACTTTGCGCTTTATGCTCTTAATTGCTTTAGATTTAGGTTCAGCACGAGCCCTTAAACTTCCCAAACCCACTCTTGGTTCAACGCCACTGATCTTAGTGCGTCTCTTCTTTTGAATTGGTTTTTCGTCGATATCAAAGTTAACGCCAGAACAGACAAATTGGCGCATGTCATCCCCATCAGGTTTTGAATCAATTGTCATACGAAACTGAGCAGTAGGCTCGCTGACGGTGTTATAAGCGTATCCGCGCCTGTCCTAGACCTGCGCGCGATTATTCGAATAATCGCAAATCGCGGTTTACAATTTGAGCCCGAGCAACCATTGGATTGCCCGGGCCTTTTGTGAACTTAGTTGTCTATGAATTGACTCACTGTTGTAACTGCTCGTTCTCCATCCAATACGCGTCGGAGAGATGCAAGGTTGATGATCAGCGGCACATACGTTTGACCATCGCTGGTACAATATGTGGAACAGTCGGAGAAAGCGCTGCTGTTGATTGACAGCTTAAGCGCACCTCCTGCGTTGCTCTTTCTAACATAACCAACCAACATAGTTGGCTCCTCATCATTTTCTTCGTTCTCATTCATATTTTCATTTTTTACATTTTTACTCATTTTTTCAACTCCTGGCAATATAATCATTATTCATCTAAGTTTTCTGATTTGTGCCGAGAAGTTACTGTGAGGAGCGAGGGTACACCATAATTTCTCGAGGAGGTAAATGAAAGTGAATGTGAAATGGCCTATTTCCCTATGGGAATAAAATTGAAAGTGAAAAGCATTTCAAATCAATAATATGGGGTAAATATCAACGAATTTTGGCTTAGAGTGACAAAATCTAATTTCACCAGTGCGCGCAAGCGTCAAAGAGGGTTGCTTTGTCGGCCTCATCAATATGCACTGCTTAGTAACTGGTGGCGCTGGGTTTGTGGGCTCCCATCTCGTAGATTTGTTGCTTGATGCAGGTCACGATGTTAGCATCTTTGACAACTTTTCATCTGGAAGGAGAGAATTTCTGCAGCATCACGGAGAAGATGTTACTGTGATTGAAGGTGATTTACTAGATTTAGGTGCAGTAAATCAGGCAATGCAGGGGATTGAGATTGTATATCACCTGGCTGCTAATCCTGATATCAGATTAGGTACTACTATCACAGATACAGACCTTAAACAGGGTACAGTTGCCACTTACAATGTACTTGAGGCAATGAGATTAAATGGAGTCAAGAAGATTGCTTTTTCCTCTTCATCAGTAGTTTATGGAGAGGCTGAGCAAATGCCAACCCCTGAAGATTACGGTCCATTATTCCCCATATCCTTGTATGGGGCAAGCAAATTAGGCTCAGAAGCACTCATAACTTCATGGGTGGGTACTTTTGAATTACAGGCGTGGATATTTCGCTTTGCTAACATAGTGGGCGCCAGGGGGACTCATGGAGTAATTTTTGATTTCATTCACAAACTAAGGGTGGATCCAAATCGTTTGGAAGTTCTTGGTAACGGGCGTCAAGAGAAATCCTACATGGAAGTTCGTGATTGTGCCGCAGCAATGATTCATCTTGTTTCATCTACTAATGAAACAATAAATTGCTATAATCTTGGTAGCGATGATACTTGTAGTGTTAGTAGAATAGCAGAGATTGTGATAGAAGAGTCGGGATTACCCAATGTATCGATTGATTATACAGGTGGAGACCGTGGCTGGGCTGGTGATGTGCCAAAGGCAATGCTTGACCCAACTCGAATGAATAATGCAGGCTATGCCACAAAATACAATTCAGAGGGTGCTGTGAGACACACTGCTCAGACTTTGATGGAGGAGATTGGAATTGATAATGAGTGAAGGTATCAGTAGGCGTAATTTGAGGTCGGATGAGGATGCAGATGCTAGGTTAACATCTGGGTTTGTAACAGCAGGAGTACTAACTTTCATCATGTTGGCTGTAGTGCTCTTTACTGAAACACCAGAAATAGGCCCCTATGAAGGTGAATTGGCTCCCAACTTGATAGGTAAGGCGCATATGTCGGGCTCATCTACATGGGTAGATTTCGAACTATATGATGAATTAGACTTTAGTTGGACCAATGATTCAGAATCTGATGCGAAGTGGATACTAGTAATATTCATGGATACTGACTGTGGGTATTGTTGGGGCAAGGCTGAAGAGATGTCCATGATACATGATACATTTGGACACCATTTGAATATCATTAGTGTAGCAGTTAATCTCAATATGGGTGGGCACGAATCATCTAGAGAAGAAGTAGTGGCATTCCAAGATATGCTTTCTTTTAATGGGTGCAATGGGGGCAGTACCGATTGCTCATCAAGAGGTGGTGCCGTTCATAATTGGACTTATTTTGATGACCTTAGAGCTACCGAAATGGATACTTGGGGCGTTCAAGGAACTCCCTTCTATGTCATCATACAACCAGATGGCAAGGTTGCATGGAATCAAGGTCAACACCAAGATGTAGAGGTGGCTCAGGCGCTCTTTGAACTGATGCCTCCGCCTCCGGAGGAGTGATAATTATGATTTTATCAACTACTGTAGTCACAATTTTGTCCGGTTTTGCAGTTCTTTTTGGAGCGGCTTCTAGATTTGAAGCAACACGCCCATATTTCAAGAGCCTGGGCATGTCAAACCTAGTATCTGAACCCGTTAGTAGAAGGATGATAGTTGGCACACTTTACTCTATTTCCGGTGGTTTGATTGCTGCTATTTGGATATGGGTTATACAAAGGCAGGAAATTATTGGTAATACTTCATTATGTGCGCCTAGCAGTGGATGTGCAAGCGCCCTCTCAGAACACGCATTGAACACAATTCCATTTACCGATCTGCAGTTTGGATTATTCTTTGTTATGTTGTTCAGTATGCTACTATTCTTGGTATTGAGTCTTCATCTTGAACCAAATTGGTCATCAAATGAAAGATTCCTTTCATTCGGTCGTATTGGCGCTATTATTGGTTCATTAATTGCCCTAGTGATGTTAGTATTCCATCTAGTGAGTGTTGAAGGAGCACCTGCGATTTGCCTACTTTGTCTAATTCTAGTAGCCGCCAATATTGTCACATTATACCAATTACAACTGTTGCACAACTCACATTCAGATGGTACTTGGAATTCAAAGAACTGAGAATTTCAGAGTGATCTTATTCTTCTTCGAAACCAACTGAATCTAGTTTGGT
>DASCSU010000119.1:0-4561 GCA_034399495.1 Candidatus Thalassarchaeaceae archaeon | reverse complement strand
GCCATTGCGAGTACATTGATCTCTCTCTTCTGATAGTCCTTATTTGCAGGATCATCTGTTGGCAATGCTTCCCAGCGCATAGCGGTTGGTGCTTTGAACATCACAGGAAGGCGACATTGGTCGAGTTCATCACCTGCTTCATTTAGCATTTCATCAGTGCAACCTACTGGATTTACTCCAAGTTGCTCACTAGCGATGACATCGTTACGTAGGCCAGCGACACCCCAAACATTAGTTGGGTTTTCATTTCCAGCAACTCCTTCGCTGTCATAGGTTCTCCAATTCTGAAACTCATCAAGAAGTGGGTCTCCAAAATAGGTGACTCCAAATTTTGCAGCTAATCGATTTGCATTTGTGCCGTCAGTGGCCACAATCACTTTCCCTCCAAGTTCAGTTACGAATTCATGGATTGCTGTGGCTTCAGTCTCATCGATTGGCTTTTCAGTCCCTGCTATAACTAACATAGTACGGTGGGGTTCTTCCCAATCATTGACAAGCATAGGTGTTGAAAGAGTATTTCGAATCTTATATCCTTCGCCGCCGGAGCCACTACCAAGACCCTCTCTCATGTCCGTGACTTGAGCTAACTGGGTTTTGTCATCAGTTGCTTCGGTGACATATGCAGAGTAGTAAGTTTCCTTGTTGGCAGCAACTAGAGTCATTGACAACATCATTACTACAATGAGGATTGCAAAGGTGGCTCCAATGATAGTTCCGAAGTGCTTCGGGCCATCATCATCTTTCGCCATTTACCAATCACTTCCTTACCTGTAAGTCCACTCGCACATACAGGTACTATCTCTTGGAATAATGTTGCGCAAATATATGTTGGGGCTATTAGAGTAGGTGCTTTGTAAGAGTTTCAAACCCGCGCGTTGAGTATCATCTCAATAGTGTGCAATCAAACAGTTCAACTCAATAAGGTGAATATGGTCAAAAATCGAGCAAAAATTATCCGCAGTCGCGACTAAATCACAATCTTCTTCTGGTAAAAGCAGCCCATAGAAGTGCAATAATTACAGCACCCGGCCAAATTGGCGTCCAATTCTGTGAAACCACATCACCACCTTCATCAGAGTCATCATTATTAGATGGTGAATTGTCATCATCATCACTGCTACCTCCACGATCTTCGACAACTCTGAGCGTGGTTTCTGCAGAGTCAGCAGTAATAGAACGACCGGCATTAAAATCACCCTTGGATTGTATTGCTATTTCAATTACGCAATTTTTTGTTGGGTGGCTTGCTGAGGATGAGACATTAAGAAAAATGGTCAAATTATTGTTAGGTTCAATTGCAGTGTTTTCAAGATCATCTTCACCAGTTATTTCTAGTAGGGGGCAGGAATCAGTCAGAGTTGCTTTGTAGACCGAATCTGCAGCATTCCCTGCGTTGGAGGCAGTTACTGCAAGAGAAGTGGTGGTCCCTGCATTCATTGGGCCGCTTGGTTCTGCTAAGTCTACAGTTAGATCGACAACCATTGGAATAGTGAGGTTTCCTTCAGCATCCTTAGAGTCGCTACCTGGGGTGGGGTTAGGGCTTGCTCCGTAAGCTGTAACCGTTGCATCGACAATGAAACGATCAGAGAGATCTGCTGCAAAGGATGCGACATCTATGCCCTTAACAGTGAATTCAAACGATTCATTCGATGAAGCACTGACTTCAACTGAATCAGGTCCATTTACAGATCCATCAAATGGTATATCATATTCAACATCTAGAGTGAGCGAGTGAGTGTTTTGATTATCAATCCAAAATTTCAACACGGCTTCACCATCTAAGTCGAGGTCAAATGTAGGCGCAGTATCTGTTTCAGTTTCAATTCCTAAATCCCATCCCATTGGGAATTCTGGAATCTGAGCATTAATTGTCATAGGTAGTGCTGCAAAGAGCAACATCAGGGTGAGGAGTTTGGCTCGCACATTCATCTCGACTCGCCTCTCATTGTTCAATCCGCCGCTAAAAATCTTTGAGTGGTTTGAGACACCTCTGAGTCAGTACCCGCACCATTTTTCTTCGATAATTTGGCTTAAAGTGGGTATTATTGACCGGTTTAATCGCCTTTTTAACAGATTCTGCAAGGCTATTCACACTTTCTTCACCATTCCAGTCCGATAGTGCGGCATTGGTTTCTTCACTGTGTAGTCGCGGGATTGACTCTAAGCCGGTGGAGGCAATGCGCAATTCTGAAATGCTCTCCCCATCTATTTTCCAAGCAGCGGCAATTCCTGCTTCGGGGAAATCCCAAGATTCTCTTTGAGCAAGTTTTAGGTAATCTCCATTAAAATCACCAGTATTTTCTGGTAGACTGAGGTGAGTAATTAATTCACCAGGGTAAAGCAGATTTCGGGTAATTCCATCAAGTGAGAAGAAATCAGCGAGAGCCATCTCTCTTTTTCCTTGAGGGGATGCAAGATGGATTGTTGCATCCAAGCACATTAGACTTGGAGCGAGATCTGCTTGGTAAGTTGCCACACAGAGCTCGTTTTGATTTGCAATGACGCGACAATCAGCCCCGGTCCCACAATCACATTTATGGCACCAATCAATTGAATTTCTCCATTCTTCTGATTGATTGTACCAAAAGCAACGCGTGTCCAAACAGATGTTCCCACCAACAGTTGCTGAGCGTCGAATCAAGACTGAAGCAACGCTAGCAGCGGCTTTCCGAATCAGGGGGTGCGTTACTTTACTTTCACTCAAATCATGTAGACGCACCATTGCGCCGATATGAGTATTACTCAATGTGTGCAATTCTGTAACATTAGCAAGGGAAATAACATGTTTTTTTGTATTAATATGCCACTTGTAATTAGGCAACAAATCAGTGCCTCCAGCAATCCAATCAAATTCCTCGCCTGCTTCTAATAGGCTATGGGCGATGTCAAAAGTAGAATCAAGGGAATCAGGTGAATGCAGAGTGTAAGGAGGTGTACGCATTAGGAATCACCTCTGTGTCTGCGTTCTACATGTTTCCATGCGCTACCTGCTAAACGGGGGTTGTCTAGGTATTCTTGAGTTGGGGTGACTGATACGGCCCATTGGTCAGATTGCTCATCAGCGGGAATAGTCGCGTCATATCCAAACAGGGCACCATTATGGTACGGCTCAATTTCGTCAGAATTTCGTCTTTCAATGTCACGCTGTTCATGTGAATCTGCTCTCTTTGCTAGAATCTCCTGTAGGGGTGAGTAATCTAGAGCAGGTGGTGTTAGGTTCAGTGGATCATCTACACCTTGCTCTTTGCACAACTTCTCGATGTTCTTATGCATCCTATCTGGGGTTAGAGGCAGCTCGTCAACTCGCACACCTATGGCATCATATACGGCGTTGCAGACTGCTGGTAGCATTGGAAGAAGCGGGCCTTCGCCGGCCTCCTTAGCCCCAAAAGGACCTTCTGGGTCATTGCTTTCAACGATGATTGGCACAACATTTGGCATTTCATGGATGCTTGGAATCTTGTATTCAAGGAGATTTGGATTCATCAAGTGGCCACTTCTAGTATAGGACATTTCTTCTGAGAGTACTTGGCCCATTCCCATGTGACAACTACCAATAATTTGTCCTTCTACAGATAGTGGATTGAGGGCCTTTCCACAATCATGAGCTGCCCAAACATTGAGCACTTTAGTTTGCCCTGTTTCAACATCTACCTTGACTTCAGCGACATATGCTGAGAATGAGTAAGCGGGTGCTAACCCTGCTGCGGCTCCCTTGTGTGCTCTTCCCATTGGTGGAGTACGATAAGCTCCAGAAGCCACTAAGGCGCCCCTGTCTTCTAGGGCCTTGTGTAGCGCTTCAAGGTAAGAAATGCCCACTGCTGGATCCTTTTTGTCGTAGATTCTTCTGTCACCTATTACTAATCGAGTGCCATCTGCTCCAGTGATTTCAGTTGTAGCAGCAAGTAGTTCTTCACGAATCTTCATCGCCGCTGAAATTGCTGCATTTGCATTCATGAAAGTGACTCTACTTGAGTAGGAACCTAGGTCTACGGGGGATGTATCGGATTCTTGAGAGCGTACACGAATCATATCTAGAGGGAGACCCAACACTTCGGCCACTGATTGTGCCACTACTGTATCAGAACCTTGCCCAATATCTGCTGCTCCTGTGTGGATGGTTACGCCACCATCCATGTCTATTTTCAAGTGTACAGTGGCGTGTGGGTACTTGTTTGGGTCCCAATGAATAGGTAGCCCGCTACCTGAAATGAAGAAGCCACAACCAACACCAATACCATGGCCGAGTGGCAGATTTCTGAATTTTTCATCCCATCCCGAGGCTTCTCTCACTTTCTCTAAGCACTCTCTCATTCCGGTACTAGTAATTCTGAAACCTGTGATGGTCGCACTAAGTGGTGGAAGGAGATTGGCAAGCCTGAATGTCATAGGGTCAACCCCAAGTTGAGAAGATAAGTCATCAATTCCTACTTCTACAGCACAGCGAGAATTTACTGCTCCGTGGCCACGCATGGCACCAGATGCAGGTTTGTTCGTCCAAACTCTAGCCCCGGTATAGTGGAACCCTCCAATTTCGTATGGAGCGGTATGTAGAACTCCA
>DASCSU010000118.1:0-4668 GCA_034399495.1 Candidatus Thalassarchaeaceae archaeon | reverse complement strand
CTACGCCACAAGCCAGGTGCAACATCAAGAAGTGCTAATTCGGTACCAGCGGGAATTTCTCCAAATGCCCCAGAACCCATTTCTTCAATAACGACATTTGTATTTCCAACAACAATAGTCGCACCCCTTACTTCTTCTCCATAATGGTTTGATAGGGGGCCCCAGTGTCCTTTCACTTCACCTTTGACGTTGAGTCTTTGAGGTATTGCAGATATTTTCGTGCATGGAGGTTTAGGAACAAGTGCCTGCAAGAGGTTCTCGGTGTTACCTAATTCAGGAGGGGTTAGTGATAACAGGGCCTTAGCACGAGTTTTTTCAGGTGATTCATCACAAAAAGCAGCAGCAGTACAGCGTTCACAAGTTAATGCCTTGGCTGCTTTTTCATCCTCAACAGCGTTTGCTTTACCTCCTGGGCGGTGAGTAATCCAAGGTGCTGGGTCTGCTGGTGCTAAGTGAGTAGGGTGTAGTCCTGAGGCGGTCATTTGCTGGTGAATATTATGCCAACGTGTTGATTCATTAACTAGTGTTTCGTCATCAAGCAAATCAATCATTTTTCTATGAGGTCCCATTAGGTACCATCCTTCTAATCCAGATAAATCCCCTCCGCTGATTCCTCCTTCAGGCCTTCCTGAATGGTCTCGAGTAATGGTCCAGAGCCATTGATAGAAGCGAAGTTGGTTGGCAAGACCTGTTGAATATCCGCTGGTGCCAGCACTTGCTTTAATATCACAAATTCTGATTTTACCGTCCCAGCGGTGAACTGAGTCCATCTCTCCTGCTGCCCATCCCTCTGGATGGAACAATCTTTGTGGCTCTACAATGCGAGGGTCCTTGACCCAAGGCCTAGCAATTTCCCAAGCCTCCCAAGCCGAAGGTGGGCCACTGGTTTGGAATCCAGAATGCGCAGCCCGATTTGCATTTTCTCCGGGTTTAACGCCCTCTTCATCCCAACAAGGAGCAGGAATGGTAAATGGATCACCTGAAGTTCGGTAATTTTCAATGTAAGGTCCACCATCATTATTGAGACAGTTTTCAACCTCTTCAAGTTGAAGTTCTATTCCTCCTTTCAGAAGTGCTTCGATTCTCTCATCTTTGACTTCTGAAATATCTCGCCCACTAGCTTTCCAAAGATTTGCCTCCCACCTCTGTTTCAAAAGTCTTTGAACTTCCTCAACCAATGACGGGAGTACCTGATTAATCCAGCCTCTAATCGAATGAATACCTAAAATGAATGTTTCTTCAGTTGAGGTGATTTCATCCAGTCCATTTTGTGAACGACTAAAGTTAACCCAACTTGAGATGGCAGCAGTGGGTTTTCCATTTGTGGCAAATCTCTCCATATAGAGGCCACAGAGTGCATCTTCAACAACTAGGCCAATTATCATCTCAGGGACCGTGGCATCATTAAGGCCAATTCTCCTTCGGTAATGCCATTGACGTGGGCATCTTTCCCAAGTGACTAATCCACTTGCAGAAATTCTACGCCTACTTTTACCGAGATAGCCGGCTCCAGGTGGAAGTACTACTGGCATTTTTCCCCCTCAACTGTAATAGTAATCGTCGCTAGCTTTCTGCTCACGGTCTTTTTGACTAGCATCCTTGTTGATACGCGGGCGCTTTGAATCATGGTCCCTGCGGAAGGTGATACCGACTCCTTTCAGGAAGCGATTCATTCCTTTTCGTAATGATAGTGGGCCAATCGCCTCACCATGAACTCCACCTTCGCCTTCAAAGACAAGCAGTGAATCACTTACAATGTCAATGAAATAGATGTCGTGGTCTATTACCATAGCAGATTTCTCATTCATTTCCATGGTTCTGCGAATAGCCTTGGCAGCTTCCATCCTAGCGTTTGCGTCTAGGTGAGCACTAGGCTCATCTAGCAGATAGATGTCAGCATCTCTGCCTAGGCAGATTACAATGGAAACTGCTTGCAATTCCCCTCCAGAAAGGCGCGAGGCATCTAGTTCTAGTAGAGTATCAACTTCAAGTGGCCTAACAACGCGGGTTTGGAATTCCCCAACATGCCACTTTGTACCGATTTCAGCATCTAGCCATTCACGTACTGTGCCTGGGAATTCAGCGGTAATGTGTTGTGGCTTGTAGGATACCTTAGCCTCCATTGTGCACCACCCCTCATCCATTTCCAACTCTCCAGCGAATATCCTTGCAAGTGTAGTTTTACCAGTTGCATTTGGCCCTACAACTCCTACAACTTCTGCTTCGTGTAATTTTCCTTCCCCTGTGGTGATTTTGAAGTCGCCTAATGTTTTCTCCAAATTACCCCACTCTAGAATGGGTAATCCAATTTCTTCTGCCCTAATAGAGCCCCTTACAAAGGAGATTGGTTTGTCTCTGATTCTCACATTTTCTTCAACTAGGAAGCCATCTAGATAGGCATTTATTGCCTTGCGAGTAGAACGAGCAGGTGTAAAAATTCCAAATGCAGCCCTCTTACCATACACAATGTGAACTAGATCACAAAGAACATCTAGGATTGCCAGATCGTGCTCAATTACGATGACACGGTGTCCTGCAGACAATTTTTGTAGAATCTTGACAATTCTCATTCTTTCAAATATGTCTAGATAGGAAGAGGGCTCATCAAAGAAATATACATCAGCATCTTTCAGTAATGTGGCTGCAATTGCTACTCGTTGTAATTCTCCACCAGATAATTGTGGCAGGTTTCGTTCTAGGAGGTGTTCTATTCCTAGTTCAACAGTTACCTCTTCGACGGCTCCTCTTTCATCTACGCCTCTCAATAACTCGCCAACTTGCCCCTTGAAGGCTTTTGGAATATGGTCAACATACTGTGGTTTCAGTGCCACACGTACGCCAGTCCCAGCAATCATTGTCAGGTAATCACGAAGTTCGCCTTTGGGCAAGGAGCCAATTATCTCATCCCACTCAGCAGCTTCAATCAGCCAATCACCAAGATTCGGGGTGACTTCACCTGATAGGATGTTGATTGCAGTCGATTTCCCCATGCCATTCTGCCCGAGTATACCAACTACCTTTTCTTCTCTAGGTGCGGGAAGCCGGAATAATCGAAATCCGTTTCGACCATACCGGTGAATCATGTCACTATCTAATTCTTCAGGGAGATTATGTATCACTAGTGAGTCAAATGGGCATTTATTGACACATATTCCACAACCGATACAGAGTTGTTCAGAGATAATGGGCTTGCGACTTTTTTCATCAAAGACGATGCATTCTTGCCCGTTTCTAACTGGTGGGCAGAAGTCATGACATTGATTGTCGCATTTTTTGGGTTGGCAACGGTCATCAAGAAGAACTGCCACCCTCATTTGCTCACCTTCATTCTTTTCCGTTTCAATCAACTTGTTGATGCTTGCTGCTCCCCTATGTGGCGGGGCGCCAATTTCATTCACAGACGGAGGAACCGCTGCTTGGTGTAGACAACTGCTGCCAAGGTAATCTTCTCAGCCTTTGAGAGTTTAATCTGACCATGGAATATATTTCCATCCCGCTTCTTAATTTTCTTTAGAATAGATGCGTAAAATGCCATCATGGCTGCGGGGGAATATCGTGCTTTGCGGTTGAGGAGTGGCAATAGTTTCATTGCCTTCTCGTGATATTCTTCCACACGCTCTATGAATTCAGTAACAAATGCGTGCCACCTCTTATCATTTGAAAGATCAGTTGACAGTTCATTTGCTTTGATTCCATGCCGTTCCAAATCCTCAAGAGGAAGGTAGACTCGATTCCGACTTGCATCTTCTGCTACATCTCTAAGGATATTTGTCAGTTGCATGAAAATTCCCCATGACTCAGCGTATTCTTTCGCCTTGGGGTCATCATAATCATAGATTTCAATACAGACCAATCCGACAGTAGATGCTACTCGGAAACAATAGCGGTAGAGGTCTTCAAAGGTTCGATAGCGATTGGTGTAAAGGTCATCTTCCATCCCGGAAATCAGGTCATCGAGCAGTTCCCTTGGTACATCAAATCGTGCAACAGCGTCTTTGAGTGCCATGAAAATAGGGTCAGTCGAGGAGTGACAATTGTAGGCCGTAGACAACTTCTTTCGATAGAAGAAAAGTTGGGCTAGTTTATCTCGGTAGGTTGGTGCATCGAGAACGCTTTTGTCGCCTGTTAATTCCTCTAGACTCATCCTGTACTTCATTGCTTCAGGATCATCAGCACCGATGCTTCCAGGAAATACATCGACATAATCTCCATCAGCGATATCATCAGCTCTGCGGCAGAATGCATAGTAAGCACACATTGCTTTCCTTTGGTCATCTGGAAGATATTTGAAAGAGTGGTAGAAATTACCCGCTTCCTTTTTTGTCAAAAGTTCACAATAAGCATAAGCAGCCTCAATCATTTCTACAGGAACAGTTTCTTCTTCCCAAATAGGTGCCTCGATGTGAGCAAATGGATTATCTAATTCTGCTTCAAAATTTAGACCAGCTATGAATGCTGGAATTTCTTTCAGCAAATCGATTGCAGTAATACTGACTGCTTTGACTGCTTCTCTAGAAATTTCGACAGCCGAGCGGATCTGTTCTAATCGCTCTTCGTGATGAACAATATCCTTACTATCAGCAACTGAATCGAAGAGATGCGAATCTCGATAATGCGTGCTGTCGGACATACCGTTCGTTGTCAGTGTGACTATCAACTCTTAATGAA
>DASCSU010000117.1:0-4951 GCA_034399495.1 Candidatus Thalassarchaeaceae archaeon | reverse complement strand
TCCACTTAGCAATTGTTGTTGTTTTATTGGTTGTTGTAAAGGAGTAGTCCGCACCATTTGTACAGGCACATAAGGAACTACAACTGAACCCAACGGGGCATCAGTTGATGTCTCAACTTTATGTGAAACACTACTCAGAAGCGCAGGGTCACAGGCAGCAATTCTCTCATCAAGTTTATGATGAATCCAAATTTGCCACCCAGCCACTATCATCAAACCAAAAGTTATGGTTGCAGCAATCAACCAAAGCACAAGGTCAACTCCATCCATAAGATACCTTACACGCCATTGATTGTCAATGTTGCGAATTACAGCGTACTTCTTTCAAGTAAAGCATTCCAAGAGACTTCAGCGTATTTTTTAGCCGCTTCACGTGGTGATTCAGATCTATGAATACCACTACCAACAATGATTCCATCCGAACCAGCCATCACTGCTTCTCTCGGGTCACCATATCTCTGACCAAGCTCAGCGTCACCAGTTACAATGTTGACACCAGGAGTCCAAATCATCTTTATTTCACCAACCTTTGAACGCAATTCAGACAATTCATTTGCTCGTGAACCGTTACCAATAAAACCGAAACAAGCAGGATGTTCTTTTCCAGCATTTACTACAGCATCAGTGTAGCCCGGTATCTCCAATAAATTTCCCGCACTACTCATTTGAGCCAATATAAGAACACCCCCATGCCGGCCGACTTTACCCCATCCTTCTTGCATTCCATCAAGCACAGAAGGCCCTGAAATTAAATGCGCAGTCATCAAATCAGCCCAAGAGCGAGAGTCATACACCCCACCCATCTGGTCTCTAGCGATTTTACCAATGTCACCATGTTTGCGATCTTCAAATATTAACATATCAGCATCTTTAGCACGATTGCAAAACTCATCCCATGCTTTAGGAGTCCAATCATCGACTAAATCGACATGCGTTTTCAAAGCAGATACATGAGGTGCCACTTCTTCAAGCAAATTATTCAAATCAGCCATAGTATAAACATCGGCAGCAAGAACAACCATACTTTGTTTTGCAACAACAGTTTCCATCCACCTTCTTGCTAACGGATTGGAGTTAGCATTCCAGCGCTCACCCCATACCTCACTTGGTTGCATTAAGGGGTGGTTAGGCAACTACTCTCTAATGTTTACTAAGCCCAGTTGTTATCTACAATAGGGGGCACACTCTCAATGATTGCTTCTTTTGGTGCCCTATATTCCATACCCATTTCTTTCATTGCTGGGGTGGCATCATATGTGCAATGATGCCGAAGATGCGTTCTTGCCCACTTAACGCTAATTTTTGGATGGAAAAATGAAGCAATCAAGCATAGCGAATATGGTAATACACCTTTTGCCCATTTTCTTTTAGGATAAGCATCTCTTAGAATATTAGCGACATCTTTCATCCACATATCCCCCCCAACAATCAGATAACGCCCACAATCTTCCCCTTCAGTCAGGGCCCTAACATGGGCTTCTGCAACATCTCTAACATCTACAATGTTGATGTGTACTGGGAGAGACATGGGTAAAGTTCGTTTTATCAAAGCTTCAACATAACCCAAACTTCCAGATAAATGCCTCTTAGACATAGGCGGGCCAAAAACAACACATGGATGAATAGTCACTAATCTAGGGCAACCGTCTTTTTTTTCCGCATGCCATTTTCGGACTAATTTTTCAGCCCCTGCTTTGGCTAAACCATACGCGTTATTTTCTACAGTAGCATCATCAGCCCAAGATTCAGAGGTAAAACAAGTTCCATCAACATAGTTAGTTGGTCTTATTGCAGCAGTTGATGAAGTGTGAACCAAACGCTCGACAGTTCCAGCCAAGTCTATTGCGTTGCAAATATTTTGAGTACCAATAACGGAAGGATCTACAACATCTTTCTGAGCGTCCTTTTTCCCAACATAAAGAGCAGCAGCAGCGTGAATTACATCACTACACCCCTCAACAGCAGAATCAACTTCGTTTTGATTAAATAAATCCATTTTTACTATTTCTAATTCACCACCATCTGCTATTGGTAGTGCTTTCAAATGGCCAACTCTTTCTATATCCTCAGGCGCCCTTAGTGCAGCACGTACATTCCGTCCTTTAGCAAGTAAATTAGCAACGATGTGACTACCTATGAAGCCACTAGCGCCAGTAACTAACACAACATTTCTCATCTT
Organism: Candidatus Thalassarchaeaceae archaeon; assembly: GCA_034399495.1. Classification (GTDB taxonomy): domain Archaea; phylum Thermoplasmatota; class Poseidoniia; order Poseidoniales; family Thalassarchaeaceae; genus MGIIb-Q1. The sequence continues at coordinate 2,772 of DASCSU010000117.1, read as the reverse complement.
AATAACAACTCATTCTATTATTTTGAATTGGTTATTTTTTAAAACAACTCTACCTTCTGATATTGCATCGATAACTTTTGGATATATTTTATGTTCAATTTCAGTTCTAACTCGGCTACCCAATTCATCTTCATTTTCGTCGGGTATTACTTCAGTAGTTTCACTTAAAATCAGTGGACCATCATCAATCCCAACACTGACAAAATGTACTGATGCACCAGCAATTGATGAACCGGCATCTAACAAATCTCTGTTGGCATGTGCACCAGGGAAAAGAGCCCCATCCACACCCCATGGACTTGGGTGAATATTTACTACACGGCCAAGACGAGTAGAAAGAAAATGATCAGTTAATATCCGCATGTACCCACTACACACTACTAATTCAACCCCATATTCATTCAATATGTTGGAAACAGATTCTTCGTGATTTTTCCGCCTTTCATCAGAATTTGAAAATAATTCCTTTGCAGGTAAAGGTACACAAGCTCCAACAACACCGTGTCGAACCGCCCTATCAAGTCCTTTAACAGCAGGCTTATCTGAAATCACAATCACAGTTTCATGCGCACATTCATTCGTGTTTTGGTGATTCAATAATGCTTCAAGTCCAGAACCAGAGCCCGAAATAAGCACACCCAATTTAAGTGGTTTTTCAGTTGAAGCTTTGCGGGGGAGGACATATTTTTCAGACATATCCACAACCCCTTAGTTACCAAAGCAACCCCATTCGTGTTAATCTGGAGTGGGGCCTTGTTATTGATGGAATCGGACACAACCTATACAATTACCTAACACCTAGTTGAATTTTGTAATAGATTAATCATTAATATTTTCAACAAATCTAACAAATAAAACCATACATCTTCGTAGGCTAATTTTTAGGCATTATGCTTGGCGGCTAAATTGAGGGAATCGAATGGTTGAAGCATTATCATCCATTGATGAAATCGTAGAAAAGTATTCCAAAAAATCAACACCTTTGCGTAGGGTCCTGTATATCTTCTTTGGCTGCTTATTCATTTGTTTTGCAATAATTGGAATTTGGATTCCCGGTTGGCCAACTGTTTCTTGGGCGGTGCCTGCTGCGTATTTATTCAGTATTTCAAATGAAAATTTATTCCGCTGGACCTTAACTAACCGTTGGTTTGGTTCATCTTTATTTGGTTATTATGCTACTGGAAAAACATTGCCTAAACATGTAAAAAAGTGGATTATATTATTCATCACCTTGATGTCGGGTATTTCTATTTGGGTAACTACTCTAGCTGGAGATCCAGGATACGGCCAAGCCTTCATAATTGTAGTGTGGGTTATTGGATTATATTGGATAGGTTTTCGAATAAACACTAGAAACTCAATTCAATGACTTGATAAATGACTACATCAGTGCATATAACCGTGAAACCCTCACATCCCGACGCCTTTCTCGCCGTCAATAGGGACGATTATATGACAATCTTAGCAATCATCGCAAATGCAGACAATGTCCTAAAAGAGGAAGAAATGTCCTTTTTCGAAAGTAGAATGGCTCGCATGTTAATCAATCCAAAATTACGTTCCCAATTTAGAGATTTATTACGTAATGAATATGATGTCGAAGAGACAGTCAAAGGAATGGATAAGAAGACATTACGATTGGCTCTTAGAGATGGTATATTTCTAGCAGCAGCAGATGGCGAAGTTCACCCTTCTGAAGTTGAAGCAATTAGAATTGTTGCCAAATATGCTGACGTAGATAGTGAAAGACTGAAAGAAATTTGGACATGGGTTCAAGAGGGATTAGAATGGATGTCTAGTGGTCCGTCCCTTCTTGAGGTTGCACTTAGAGATAAAGATGAAAATTAATTATGACATCCCCATCATAATTTATTAGAGCCTCAAAAGTCAATAACGGCCACCCCATCGAATGAATACGGGTTTGGTTAATGGGTGACTCAATTCAACCCGGGGCAACTTCCGAAGTGCCCAATAAAACAGGTGTTAATTCACCAAGGGTACTCATCAGTGTTTACGATAAAAATGGAGTAACTGCTCTAGCAGTTGCCTTAGAGTCAATGGGTTGGAAAATACTCAGTACTGGAGGTACAGCACGCCTTCTAAGAGAATCAGGTGTAGAGGTATCAGATGTTAGTTCTGTAACTAATCATCCTGAGGTGTTTGATGGAAGAGTCAAGACATTACATCCTGCTATTCATGCGCCAATACTTGCACGAGGAAACAATCCAGATGATGTAAGTACGCTATCTAACTTAGGATATCCACGTATTGATATGGTTGTGGTTAATCTCTATCCATTTGAGGAAGTGGCTGCTAGAGAACCACCAGTTAGTATGGATGAACTAATTGAGATGGTCGATATTGGTGGTCCAACTCTTATTCGTGCAGCGGCAAAGAACCATCCTGATGTTTTGGTACTTGCAGATCCAAGCCAATATGATGAGGTACTTCTTCACCTTCAAGATACTGATGGTGACCCTTCATCAGTACCGCTTGATGTTAGACAAAGATTAGCACTAACAGCATTTCAGCGCACTGCAGCTTACGATGTTGCTCTTTCAAATACACTAGCCCAACGTTTTGAAGGGGTTGAATTAGAAGGAGATTTACCACCTAGATTATTAATTTCAGGCGGTAAATTAGATCGCTTAAGATATGGTGAAAACCCCCATCAAATAGCAGGATTCTTCGACGCCTCCCGTAGCGGAGAACCTCCATCAGGCCTTGCTGCTGCTAAACAGCATGGTGGCAAAGAATTATCATTCAATAATT
>DASCSU010000116.1:0-5053 GCA_034399495.1 Candidatus Thalassarchaeaceae archaeon | reverse complement strand
AGCAAGGCGCAGGAAGCGGTCTTTTGCATTGCGCCAATTAGGATTACGGCGGCCCCACAAACCCATCGGTTCATTACATGTCATTATAATCGGTTGCTTGGTAGTTTTCAACATCTTTAGCAACTCAGCCTTGCCACCGGAATCACCTTTCAATTGATTTTTGCTTGTATCCTCGCCGCGACTAGATGTGAGTGAATCTTCAATACGATTTTCACTAACTCCTCTAAGACCGCCATGCAAATGGTCGACTTCATCAAGAAGAATCAGTGTTTTTCTATCTCCGCCCATATCGAATGTCCCATCGAGGGAGAAGGTGAAATTCGATGCCCCTCCTCCAGCAGCACGCCTAATAGAAGCAGCATTGCGAGCATCACTCGCATTTAGTTCAATTACAATCCAGCCATAGTCTTCAGCAGTAGCTCTGACAATACTAGTCTTACCTATTCCAGGGGGACCTGCTAGAAGTAAACCTCTTTTTTCTGGCACTCCACTCTTCCATGATTCAAGCCAGATACTGATGCGTTTCCTAGCAGCATCATTACCTTCCAAATCTCTAGCACTCTTGGGGCGATAGCGTTCAGTCCAATCAGACAAGGAGCTCGCCTCATCGCCCATATGGCAACCTAATGCGTGACGGGTTTTGAATGTTCATTATTTTGTGACAAAAAATGATAAAAAATCTGAGGTGATTAGTCAAAGAGAGAATCTAAATTATTCTGCTGAATATGAATAAACAAATCATCTTGAGATATTCGAATCTGAGTTTGGTCATCTCTTCTTCGAATTGTTACTGTCCCGTCATCAATTGAGGTGTGATCAATTGTAATAGCCCAAGGGACTCCAATCTCATCGGCTCTGGCATACCTTCGCCCAATAGACTTGGAGCCGTCATAATAAACATTAATTCCACGGAAAGAGAGAAGTTTGGTGCGAATTTGCTCTGCCAATTCAGCCATGCCATCTTTTTCAAACAGAGGGAGTACGACGAGTTCGTAAGGGGCGACATTTTCTGTAAGATGTAGTATGAGATACTCATCTCCTTCTTTTTCAGTCATCTCATATGCATGGTCAAGAACGTGCCAAATTATCCTATCAAGCCCGAAGGCAGGCTCAACAACGTGGGGTAGGAACCACTCACCTCGAATGGTATCTTGAATTTGCTTTATTTCGACCATTTCTTCTTCAATAGTTACAATTTTGCCATCACTAAGTTCTAAATCAAACGGGAATTTATCAGGTGAATTTTCAAGATTAAGCAACGCTTCACTTACTTTACCAGCCTGATCTCTAAATGTTGGGCCGACAACAGAGCCAATCGGGGAAGTTACCATTTTGTCTACTTCTATGGGTTCTGCAAATTCTCTCCAAGCCCTCAATTCATTAGTATTGGTAGCCTCTTCATGAGCGCCAAGATCGTAGCAGCCGCGATGTGCAATTCCAACACACTCAATCCAACCATATGAGCCGAACATTTCTAAATCCCAACAATCAGTAGCGTAGTGGGCCATTTCATCAGATTCATGTTGGCGGAATCTTATCTTGGTAGCATCAGCTCCAATGCTAATAATGAAATCATATGTTTCTGCCATGAATGCTGCGACTGTAGGGTGGCGGACAATATTGGCCTCGAGTGCATCGTTAATTGTGATTTGGATGGTTTCAGAATTATTGCCCTTCGGGTCTGGAATAAGTTGGAAGTGTATATTGTCCCAAGCAGATAAATCATGATTGGTAGGTATTTCTGGGTCGATGAAATATTCTAATTCTGCCATATTAAATTCTCGCTGCCTAATCATACCCTGCCGTGGACTAATCTCGTTGCGGTAACCCTTGCCAATTTGAATCGCGCCAAATGGGAGCCTATTTCTGAAATGTCGTTGTATCATGGGATATGTGAGAAACATGCCTTGGGCGGTTTCAGGTCTCATGTAGGCCAATCTCCCACCACCAGTAGCACCTATCCTAGTTGGGAACATCAAGTTCATTGGTCTTGATGGTAGCCACTTAATCCCACTACATGTGGGGCAACTAACTTCATTATTGGAAATAATTGAATCTAGTTCATCTCCTTGAAGTGAATCTGGATTAGGATGTAAATTTTCAACAAGATGGTCGCTACGGAAAATAGCATTACAAGAAGCACATTCAGATGCATGATCATTGAAGGCGCCAACGTGACCACTGGCTTCAAGGACTGAATGAGGGGTAATAGTTGGGCTGTCGATTTCAACAATATTGCCTTTTGATAACCAATGTTCCCTCCATTGGTTCTGGACTTTTCTGAGTAGTCTTCCACCTACTGGACCATAATCGAAGAGGCCAGCAACACCACCATGTATAGAAAAAGCGGGGAAAATCAACCCCCTTCTCTTCAGCAATGACAAGAGTGAGTTTACACGTTTTGACCCGTCTACCATCTCGTCACCTGTATGTGGTCGGGAGTGATTGGGTTCTCAATACTTCGCCACGAATAGCATCAATAGTGCCTACTCATTGGGGAAATACATGGGTCAGGCTATGGTTGAGATAATCAGCCAAGATTGTACTGGGTGTGACCTATGTCTAAATCATTGTCCGTTTGAAGCATTATTGCCTTTGTCTGACTGTCCCGAGGGGCGCAGAAAAAGGCCAGTCGTAGTCATTAACGACAACTGTGTGGGTTGTCTCAGTTGTTTAGGCTCATGTCCAACTGGGGGCATTGATGGAAGTTATTATTCCACCCGAATCTAATATTTCACCTTTGATTGTTGAAAGAGAAGTGGTTCCTTTAGTCGAGAGTATTAATCGATGGGGTAAATGTGGTACTAAATGGGCTTGAGAGTGTTTTATCAACCCCTTCTAATTAGCATAAGATATTCTTCAAATCCGAATTATTGATATATTGAATCGATTCCCTGTGAACCATAGGGATAGGTGAATGATAAAATGGCAGAGATAGTATACTTAGATTCATATGATGAATCTGAAGTTATTTACAGTTCTCTATCTCAACCAGTGCGTGATTGGTTCAAGGATAAATTCCCTGATTTCACTGATTCTCAGAAGATGGCAATTTCATCAATTGCTGATGGTGATAATCTATTACTTTGTAGTCCAACCGGTAGTGGTAAGACTCTAACCGCATTTCTATCAATTATAGATAAATTAGTCAGATTATCTTTAGATGGCAACTTAGAAAATAGAGTATATTGCGTATATATTTCACCAATCAAAGCATTGGCTAATGACATACAGAAAAATTTGATTGACCCACTAACAGAAATCAAGGAGAGGTTTCTTCCTAAGCGAGCTAAAGATATCAAAGTTGGATTGAGAACTGGTGATACCAGTCAATCAGAGCGCCAAAAAATGTTGCGTAAACCCCCTCATATCCTTATTACAACTCCAGAAAGCCTCGGACTTGCTCTAGCATCATCGAGATTCCGTCCATTGATGAATGAATTGAACTGGCTCATACTTGACGAATTACATAGTTTAGTTCCATCCAAGAGAGGTACATTGTTATCCTTGACAATTGCTTTACTAGATTCTGTTATCTCTAGCCCTGTACAAAGAATAGGTATCTCAGCTACTATGGAGCCTTTAGATGAAGTCGCTAGATTCCTTGTTCCTTCGAGTGATAATCAATTTGTTAAGATAGCAAAAATAAGTGGTGCTAGAGAATTGGATCTAGACATCATTCTCCCACACCCACGATTTGGTGACCCTACTTTTGACCATAAACAGATTTTAGATTCCAATGTTGAAAAAATATTGGATTTAGTTGAAGCACATACCACAACTATTGTTTTCGTTAACACAAGAAAGATGACTGAAGAAATTGTCCAGAAAATTAGGCGTCTTGCAGGTTGGGATGATTCCGGAATCGAGGCTCACCATGGTTCAATGAACAAACAGATACGCAAGGATGTTGAACAGCGCCTTAAAATGGGCGAACTAAGATGTTGTGTTTCATCATCTTCTCTAGAATTAGGGATTGATATTGGTACCGTTGATTTAGTCATTCAACTTGGGTCACCTGGGAGCATTGCTACTGCTCTGCAAAGAATAGGTAGAGCAAGTCATCATGTTGGTGGTATTCCTAGAGCTAGATTCCTACCCACTGGGCCCCATGACCTTGTCGAACTTGTTGCTCTACAGGGTGCAATAATGTCTGGTGATATGGATTTGTTAAGTTTCCCTGAAAATTCACTTGATGTGTTAGCTCAATTTATGGTAGGACTGACAATTGTAGGTGAACAGGATATTGATGGGGTGTATGAATTGATTACAACATCATGGCCGTATCGGCATCTTCCATATGATGATTTCATCGAAGTAATAGATATGCTTGAGGAGGAGAAGCGTCTTTGGGTTGATTGGGAAGAGAATACTATTGGCAAACGCGGTTACTCCCAGATGATATACTACACTAATTTAGGTACTATTTCTCCAGATAATAATTATCTTGTTTTGAATACCGATGGTTCAATGATAGGTCAATTGTCATCTTCCTTTGTTTCAAGTGTAAGGCCTGGCGATGTCATTTTATTAGGTGGCACCACATATAGAATTCAATCTATACAAGGTTCTAGAGTAAATGTTACTCCAGTTACTGGATTTAGGCCCACTGTACCATCATGGTCAGGAGAGGCATTGAGTCGCAGTTCAGAATTATCTCACTCAGTACTCAAACTCCAGAAGGCTACCATGCTTGCATTAAGAAGGCAGCGAGATCCGCGACGTCTTCTAAAGGAAGGATATGGTTTATCCAGTCCTATTTCAGAGGCCGTTGCACGTTTCATGGAGCAACATGTTGCTGAATCATTCGAGGTCCCCGGCCCAAATCGAATAATGATGGAGCAAATATTAGGTGGTGCTACTACCTACATGGTCACTACATGTAGAGGCCGATCATTCAATATGACATTGGGTTACTTCTTTGCAGGCATAGCATCTGCACATGAAATACAGGTTTATGAGATATCATTCGACGAAAATGGATTTCTAATTAAATTATCAGATGATGTTGATCCAGCAGCATTCCCTGCTGTTTTCAAGTCTAACGATCATC
>DASCSU010000115.1:0-5089 GCA_034399495.1 Candidatus Thalassarchaeaceae archaeon | reverse complement strand
TATTTTGTGGAGTTGTGTTTTGAGTTTGTTCAGCAACTACTGGTGGTGCAGATGCAGTAGGTGCTTCTGTGGGTTGAGGCGTTGGTGCGGCCGATATGGGTGCTTGCGCGGGTGTTACTAGATTTGTAGAAGCCGCAGTTTTTTCTACTTCTACAGGAGGGGCTACAGGTATTTCCGTTGAGAAAGCAGATGCTAATGGATTTGCCTCATTGGGTGCAGCAGCAGCAGCCACCATTGGCTCAATTTCATCTCCAAAACCAGTTAATGCAGAGTCAAATGCGGCTTCAAAGATACTACCGCCTACAGCACTTCCTTTCCCTTCAGTATTTACTGGCTTGCGGAAGGTTTCAGCAATTCTAACATCACAAGAATGTGGGCCTAACTCAGCTTTCTGCATCCCATCTCCCGAATTGAAATCTATTTTGAATAACCATGCACCTGAATCAGCGGATACAAAGTAAGAATAATCCTGCCTCATACCAACTGGGATAGTAGGTGCAGACTCAAAAGCCTCAACTTTTCCACCATCCATGGTGCGCATTTTAGCATCAATTCCAGTGACCTCACTAACACCTTCATTCGTAACTTCAATGACTACTCTCAAAGCGTCTCGATCATCTTCATCGATATCATCGTCAATGCAGTGAACTCGAATCTTGAGGTCGCCGCTATGAACCAAAATGTCGTCACTCATCACTCCACCAACCATTCCGACTACTACACCATTACTTGAAGCGCGCCCTATTAAGGGCGATGCTATTTTGCCCATCATTTCAAATGTTTACGAAATGCTGGAGCCAATGAATTTCCATCAGCAACAATAGAGCCAACATTCAAATCAATGGAACTCTGGTGTGTGTGGCGCTTTTGAATTAGCAATAAATCTCTGATTCCAAACCATAGTAGGCCAATAACAGGGATTGCATATTTCACTTTCTTTAATGCACGTTTGTCCCAATCAATACGGGTTAATGCAGAGCCATCTTCACGAACAACCGCTAGCCCCAACCAGCGTTGAGCAAGTGTTCTACTGAAACGAATTCCAGTATACTTGTGGTAGAGGTAATTAGCCCCGAATATAAGGAACCAATCAACAAAAAATAGAGCAGTTCCGCGCCCCCCTGATTGTAGCAAACCAAGATTATACGCCTGAACTATGCTAGCAGTTTGTCCTCCAAGAATAGATGTTAGAAGGTATAGTACTCCCATTACAAAAATAGTATCCATGATGTATGCAAAAGCACGTGTAGTAGCACGAGCAAGAATAGTCCCCTCTGGTATTGGCCAGTGTCCTGAATTATCTTCATCAGTGCCTTTTTCTAACTCTTCCTCAGTACTCATCCCATCACCCTCAACCACTTTGGAGAACGTGCCACGCCTCAAGTTTCCTCTCGCGAATCCACTCAAGCCAACCTTCCCAATCACCGTCATAACGTAGGGTACTTGGAGATCCCACTACAATTAATCCTCTTTTTGGCCTAGTAAGTGCGACATTTAGTCGTCTCCTGTCTGAAAGAAATCCTACTTCACCGTTATCGTTTGCTCTAACAGTGGACAGCACAATCACTTCTTTTTCTCTACCTTGATAGCCGTCAATGCTTCGAATCTCCAATCCTTCTGCCTCATCATTATTTTCACCAGCAAGAATACCACGCCCATCTAACATATCAGTTAGTAATCTAACCTGGCCATTATAGGGAGATACAACCCCTATATCTGATGGTTGTAAATCACCAGGTTCTAGGAGTCCCTCTACTATCTTGACAACCCAACCAGCCTCATCTCGATTAAGACGTGATTTGCCATCAACAGCCAATTCTTCAGCACCATCAACTGGAATAAATGCTACAGGAGCATCCCAATTAGGCCAAAGAAATCCAGCAGGTGCTGGACGTTCATCAGCGGTGACACCGTTCTCAAGTTGATTGTCATAGTATCTTGCAGATGAGTATTCTGAAATTACTGGATGCATTCTGTATTGAGTTTTCAACATATGAGGGGTAAGGCCAATTTCAACTAGGCGCTCAAACATACTGAGGCGCAACCCTTCATCTTCGGCTCTACGAGAAATTACCGTTGGTGGTAGTTGGCGATGATCTCCCACTAATACCAACCTTCGACAACTACGCATGATTGGTACCCAGGTTGCCGGCTCAATTGCTTGTGTAGCTTCATCTATCAGAATGTTTGAGAATTTTTTATTTCCTAAAATCATATGACCTGAGCCGATACAAGTAGAACAGACGACCTCAGCACTATTGAGTACATCCTCTGCCATTGCTTCTTCAAGTGAGCGTATATCTTTCCATCCCATTTTGAGGTCGCGGTGGGCAAGCCCTCTCTCTTTTCCTTTCAATGAGGGAAGCCTTCGTTGCAAATTTTCTTGTAAGCCAATTAATTCTCTCACTTCTTCTTGTAAGGGGTGTTCCTCTACTCTTGCCCTTACAGTTGCCCCCCTCAATTGTGCTCGCACTTTCACAGGTTGCCCCACTCTGACAGCATTTACTCCAAGTTCGAGTAATCCCTCAAGCAGGTTGTCAACTGCTACATTACTGTCAGCAGCAGCTAATATTGGTCCAGTGCCTTGCTCAGTCCATCCTTTGAGTATTCTAACTGCCGTATGTGTTTTCCCTGTACCAGGTGGGCCCTGAATAAGACTCAAGCGATTTTTCATAGCGGCATAGAAAGCCGTTGTTTGACTTTCATTCATGTCGTTTGAAGCAAAAACTTCACGGCTTTTCACTCCATGGAATTGTGGCCTCATTTCAGCAGATTCATTCACTTCTCTTGGCCGCCCTAGTAATAGGTCTGCTAATGGCGTTGGTGGGTCATCTCTGAGAATTTCACGAAGTGCATCTTGCATTCTATCGTGAGCCACTCTGTTTGCACCACGATCTATGCGCCAAGTGCCTGAACGAATCTTATCCAAATTTTCAGATACCACAATAGATAGTGAATTCCTTTTTCTCATTAGGACAATGCCTTCAATTGGAATTTCTTTCATGGGGTCATTACGACAAATAGTGACTATATCTCCATGGGAAAAGCGGTGGCTTCCGAGAGTTTCTCCTTTACCGGCATGAAACTTCACAATTCGTTCTCCAAACAACCATCCGCTGTTTCTTGCTTGAAGTCCGATTAAAACATATCCATGAGCCAATAATTTCTGTTTTGGCCAATTGCGTAATCGCTCCTCAACCTGAGCCATTTCATCTTCTAATTCCCATTTAATTAGCTTAGAGAAACGATTGTGAAAATCTTGGGCTCGAATGAAACGTATAGTCGGCTCATCAGAATCTTTCCTACCTGATGTAGAATTTAGATTTGGCTTGAGCCGGCGCACATCGCCTCTTTTTTCATCTGCCACAATTAACTCGGCGCGTCAATTGCCCTTCAACTTTCCAATTACAAGAAATCACCACAGGCGAATCTAAAGTGCGCTCATTGAGTGGTGAGTATTATAGCATAATCGTGCGCGGTTATTGAATGAGACTTATGTTTGGGCGTTGGCGTAAGGACAAAGAAGAGTCAGGTTTGACTTGCCCTCTATGCAGTGAAGTATCTCCAGAAGGTACTGAAGAATGTCCTAAATGTTATCACCAACTTGGTAAGTCTAATCTTGAGCAGAAAACATCAGTCACAGAAGAAGCTAGTAGTTCTCTATTTGATGAACTTCTTTCAGAAGATGAAGATGATGACGAAGGGGAGATTGTTGATTGGTCCCGCCATACTTTTGAGATTGATGATGTGGTAATTGATGTCAGCCAGTATGAAGAAGATTCGGACTCAGTTGCCCTTTCCCATTCACCCGATTTCGCATCTATCGAGGCTGATGCTCCCAAACCGGCTAAGAAAGTTGAAGAAGAGTTGGAAGATGGTGAATATGAATTAACCAAAAAAGACGCTCCAAAGAACGTGGAGAAATTTGTCGTGCCTACTACTAAAGAGGACATGTCACTGATTGAAGAACCAGAGCACCGTGTTGATTTAGTAGTCCCACTGCTCCCTTCAGGTGCCGATGAATCTTCTGATGAGGAAGGCCCGTTATCTGATCCCTCAGCAGTGCCTGAGGATGACCAACAATCGATTGATTCAGAATCCGTAGCACAGGAAGAAAGTTCTCAGTCAGAACCAGCAATTCAAGAAAGCCCTGATTCAGAACCAGTTGTAGAATCAGTTGCAGAACCAACTCCTACAGTTATGGAACCAGTTGCAGAACCTACTCCTGCAGTAGTAGCAACTCCTGTCGCTAAACCAGTGATTCCCAAAATACCCAATGACAATGCTGCAAGTATTAATGGTGTAACAACTCCGAAGTTACCGGCAACTCCCACTAGTGATTCTTCAATAAAATCTCCAGTACCTATCCCTAAAATACCTCAAAAACTCTCAACTAATTTAGATTCAACTCCCAAAAAGACTGTTGCAGTTCCAGCGCTTCCTACACCACCTGGTAATCGTCCTTCATCAAATGCCTTCAAACAAGAATTAGATATTGATGGTGGTGCTGAAGAATCTAAAGTATCGGCTCCAAATCGTGATGGCGAAATGTGGCCATGGCCTCAGCAAGACGCTCATGATGATTTGACAGTTAAACGTGAATTAAGGCAAGTCATGGAGTTAGTTAAAGCAGGAGATTTAGATAATGCATCACGAAATCTAGACAAACTGGGTCCACATTTGGGTGATCGAAAAGAAATCCTCTTTCATGTTGGCGTAGTGCTCAAAAAATTAGGGCGAGAAGAAGCTCTTCGCCGAATGCTAGAATCAGCACGAACCCTTCATCCAGAAGATCAACATGTTGCCACAGCATTAACTAGTCTTGGAATGTGAACCAAATTGATGGGTTCATAAAGGATGGAAACATCTTGACTTTTATGTGCGATTTATTCGGTATGAGTTGTAATCAGGAAGATAGAGCAACGCGGAGTTTACCCCGTTTTGCTGGTTTCGCCTCTCGTAATCCTCACGGATGGGGAGTTGGTTGGTATGAGGGGGGTGTTGCTCGCATTGAGCGTGCCCCTGGTAGAGCAGATTATTCTGAACAATTCTTAGAATCGATAGAAGAAGCTCGTAGCACCAATCTAAT